>JAWOHP010000110.1:0-3194 GCA_046485065.1 Desulfobacterales bacterium
CGTTGTCACCGATCAGCTTCCCGAGAGAAGACAGATTATCTCCTGCCGGAAGATTTTGAACAGATAAAGATAAGCAAAAAAATGAAGAGATAAAGCATATCAAAAAATGTTTCAGTTTATTCATTATGGATTGTCCGGCCTGCTGTTATTATATCAAATATCGTACTTAATGGATCGTGGTTCGTTGATAGAAGTTCGTACACCGTACTTCGAATATCGAATATCGTACATTGTATTACGCCTTCAGCCTTCAGTCTTTAGCCTTCAGCCCTGCGCCTGCTATTTGCTTTCAACTATAAGAGTGACAGGTCCGTTATTTACCAGAGAAACATCCATTATTGCGCGAAAAATTCCTGTCTCGACTTTGACCCCTTTACCGCGTATTTTTTCGACGAACTTTTCATAGAGTTCATTCGCTTTTTCAGGTTCCGCCGCATCTATAAAAGAGGGGCGTCTCCCTTTTCGGCAGTCACCTAAAAGTGTGAACTGAGATACCACAAGCATTTCACCTTCTGTATCAAGGATCGATCTGTTCATTTTATTGTTTTCATCTTCAAATATTCTTAAATTCAATATTTTTTCCGCAATAAAATCCATATCGGTTATTGTGTCTTTTTTGGCTATACCAAGAAGAACAAGCAGGCCGGCTCCTATTTTGCCAATTACATCTCCATCTACTGTGACTGTACTTTCCTTTACTCTTTGTACAACCGCTCTCATGATATGACACCTCACATCGAATGACCTGATTATTTAATTTGCATTGGGAAACAGCCCTTTTAAGCCATTTCGTTCAAACCGCGTGTGCTTTTCCCCGGATAATTTAATACCCTGCCGATACGATATCGTCAATGCAGATTATTCCGTAAATATTACTTTTGATTGTGATGGAGTTTTTTGTTATAACGTGAATCAAAAAAAACATTCCCCCAACCATTGAGGAGAACAGAAAATGCAATCAAAGAGAGAAAAAGCAGTTTTCAAAATTTTTGAAGGATTTAGTGATTCAGACAAAAAAAGCATATTATCTCTCGGGCAGGAAATTACTTATGACAAGGGCACGTCAATTTTAATGGAATCGGTCAAGACATCAGATATATACATCATAATGGAAGGAAGAGTGAGCATTGATATAGGTTCTGTAAGTTTTGATAAAGGATTCAGATCAAAAATACAACTGGCGGTGCTAAGGCAGGGTGATATATTCGGGGAAATGGCTTTTTTGGAGAACCAGCGCAGAACAGCTAATGTTACTGCTATTGACAAGGTAAATGTCATAAAAATTGATAGAAACAACCTATTGGAATTGTTTGATAGAAACAACAATATCGGATATGTTTTCATGCGGAATCTCTCGTTTATTCTATCCCAGAGACTTGAAGATACGAACTTTATGCTGCGCGATGATATTAAAAGACTTTCGTAAAAAATAAGAGATGCCGGTGTATATTGATTTCCATCCGAAAATGTTCCCACTGCTTCAGCCTTCGACGGAGTGTTCGCAAGAGGATATTTTCTAAAACTTAAAGTGAATCCGGTGGCAGCAATAACCAGGTTTAAAAAGATTTTAAGATCAGCAACCTGTTTTTTGTGTAAGGCTATTGTTATTGCCCTTATTGCCACTATAGTTCCTGTTATCCTGCTACGATGGATTCCACCTGTCACGTCTTCATTTATGATCCAGAAATGGATTACATCCTTGCGGTCAGACAGTAAGGAATGTAAGATTGAATACAAGTGGACTCCATGGGAAAAGATATCTCCGCATGCCGGGATAGCGGTTGTTGCTGCTGAAGACCAGGTGTTTCCTGAACATTTCGGCTTTGATCTCGAATCTATTTCTGATGCCATTGATAAGCATTCGAAAGGCAGACGTTTACGAGGGGCAAGCACAATTTCCCAGCAGGTTTCCAAAAATCTTTTTTTATGGTCAGGAAGGAGTTTGGTCAGGAAGGGTTTTGAGGCCTATTTTACGGTGCTGATAGAATTGATATGGCCAAAACGGAGGATACTGGAGGTCTATCTGAATATTGCAGAATTCGGAGACGGAATATACGGAGTGGCCGCAGCGGGCGAAGCCTTTTTTAAAAAATCTCCTTCAAAGCTCACTCCTTCAGATGCGGCTCTTCTTGCGGCTGTTCTTCCAAATCCGATAAGATTAAAAGCAGACAGGCCGTCGAGTTATGTAAACAGCCGCCGTTTGTGGATTCTTGACCAGATGTCTCAACTGGGCGGAATTTCTTATCTTAAGAACCTTTAATCAATTTCCATCCGGAAATGGCCCTTTTGTGCGATTAAACATTAAAGACCGGATTTCACAATTTTAAATAAAAAGCAGAAAGGCAGCGCCATGGAAAAATTCAAGTCTTTTTTAAAAACATCGATTATAGGCGGTGTTGTAGTAATTCTCCCCATGTTTATATTTATAATGGTTTTCAAATGGTTATTCGGATGGGTTACAGATATCATTCAGCCTTTGACCAACCTTATAGTTACAAAATCTCACATGAGCGAGATTATTGCGGATGCAATTGTTATTGCGGTTATATTGATAAGTTGTTTCATAATCGGGATAATTGTTAAAACAAAAATCGGAAAATTCATACATGAAAATCTTGAAAGAAGGATACTGAAAACAGCTCCGGGATACAGCACTATCAAGGAAATTGTAATGCAGCTTATCGGGAAAAAATTTCCCTTCTCCTCGGTTGCACTTGTCAGAATATTTGAAAATGACACATTGGTTACAGCCTTTATTACTGATTCTCATCTTGACGGAAGCTACACAATATTTGTGCCTACAGCGCCAAATCCGACTTCAGGGTTCGTTTATCATGTGAAGGGGGAATATGTTCATCATGTTAATATTCCAATTGAAGAAGCAATGAGATCGGTTATTACGTGCGGGGCCGGTTCAAATAAAATCCTTAATAATCTCAAACCAGCATGAAAAATATGGTGTGATTTGATATTTGAAGCATATATCATAATATTTTGTATCGGATGGTGGATTTCATTCCTGATAATGTTCCGTATTGCCCGCCGTATCAGGATATTTGAGGAAGAGGCTACTCCTGAATTAAAAAAATGGCCAAAGCTGAGCATAATAATAACCGCATGTAATGAAGCCAAAACTATAAAGCCGGCTATAAATACGCTTCTTGAACAGGATTATCCTGATTTTGAAGTATTGC
>JAWOHP010000154.1:0-7717 GCA_046485065.1 Desulfobacterales bacterium
ATAAAACTGATTCTACTGATCTGAGTATGCCCGCAATGGAATTCCGCAGTCACTCTCAGCAAATATTTATTCACCGGAGATTGTAAAATGGGAAATGTTTTTAAATTGTCTTCCAGGATTCAATGTGACGTACTTATTATCGGAGCGGGCGGAGCCGGTCTCCGTTGCGCGGCTCACATACTGGAAAAGAGACCCGGAACAAAAATCATTGCGGTAACAAAAGTATCACATCCTCAAAAGTCACACACGAGCACAGCCCAGGGTGGGTTAGCTGCTGTCGATCCAAAAGATGCAGTTGATAAAACGATCTATCACATGTTCGACACATGGAAAGGTTCCGACTGCATGGCCGACCAGTCCGTAGTCCGGAAAATAGTCGATGCGGCATGGGAGGAGATTGTATGGCTCGAAAACAGGGGAATGCACTTCACCCGTGACGAAGAAGGACGCCTGAGCAAGAGAACATTCGGAGGCCATACGGTCCGTTTTGGCGAAGCATCGGCTTTCCGGGCTGTTTTCGAAGCGGACAGGACAGGGAAAGGAATCATGGATAACGTATGGGGGGAAGCCCTCAAGGGAGGGGTGACCTTCCTTAACCAGACCATCCTTACCGAACTCCTTTTCCAGGGCAGCCGCTGTGTGGGGGCAGTGCTTTTCATGGAAAAAAATGGAGAATTCTTTGGAGTTTCAGCCAAAGCCATTATATTGGCAACAGGCGGTTGCGGACAGGTCTTCCGGGTGACGACCAACTGCCGCCAGAACACCGGTGACGCGCATGCCGTAGTTCTGCAGTCCGGGCTTCCCCTGATGGACATGGAGGCTGTCCAGTTTCACCCCACCGGAATCGTAGGTCCCGGGATTCTGGCCAGCGAAACGCTTCGTTCGGTGGGAGGAATCCTGAGAAACAAGGATCTTGAACCATTCATGGCAAGATACGCTCCGAAAATGAAAGAGCTGGCGCCGAGAGATCTTGTGGCCCGGGCCATTGAAACGGAAATAAGGGAAGGACGGGGTATTCTGAATCCTGACCACAACATCGAGCATGTTTGGATCGACTTGCGTCACCTTTCTGATTATGTTCATGAAGTCCAGATCCCGGAGGTCAGCGGTTTTTTCAGGCAGTTCATGAATCTTAACCCAAGAACTCAGCTTTGCCCGGTAAGACCGAGCAACCATTATCAGATGGGAGGAATACCGACAAATGCTTTCGGCGAAGTGGAGAAAGCTCCCGGGACTATCATTTACGGATTATACGCAGCGGGTGAATGCGGATGCGCAAGTTTTCACGGTTTTAACCGCCTGGGCACAAACTCCATTCTTGAACTGATAACCATGGGACGCTTCGTTGGAGAGCGTGTGGTGGAATACATGGGAGAGGGACATGAAAACCTTCCGGCGGATGCCGGAGACAGATCCTTTTTGCAGTTTGCCGGATATCTCGAAAATAAAAAGAATGAGAATATCGAAGAGATTCGTGAAGAAATGAGGCGCATGATGACCGAAAACGTGGGTGTTTTCAGAACCGAGGATGGTCTGAATGCCGCTATACGTTCCCTGTCTGCCTTTAAAGAGCGGGTCGGCGCCGCCGCTTTGGGCTGCCGTGGTATTCAAATGAACCAGGAGCTTGTACAGCGATGGGAAATAGATAATCTTTTAAGCGTATCCATGGTAATCGCTCAGGGAGCTCTCAGAAGACGGGAATCAAGAGGAGGTCACGCGCGTATCGATTTCCCTCAGCGCAGCAACGAATTTAATTCCCACACACTGGCATATATGACTGATTTCGGTAAAATCAGGTTTGCGGAACGTCCCGTAGACATGAGCCTTTATGAAGCCAAAGGGGAAAATTACGAAAAATTCGGTATTATTGAGAGAAAGTATTGATGCCTGATAATCTTATTATATGCAAACACGGAGCAACGGAATGAAAGAGAGCTATTCACTGATTTTTAATATCAAGCGTTTTGATCCTGAAACCGGCAAATCCTGGTTCCAGGAATACCGGATTGACGCCGGCCGCATCCTGCGGTTTACGGACGTCCTGAGGAAAATTAACAAGGAACTGGATCCGACTCTTGCCTGGAATTCTTCTTGTGAGCATGCCCAGTGCGGCTCATGCTCGGTCGTTATAAATGGCAAGCCGGTGCTTGCCTGTGAATTACTGGTTGAAAACGCAGTCGAATATTTTCAAACGACATCCTTCACGATTGAGCCGATTACAGTTGCCCCCGTGCTCCGGGACCTGGTTGTGGATCTGGAAAAAGCGTATGACCGTGTTCACCGTATCAGCCCGTTCATTATCAATCCATCAAAGAACCCGAACAAGGGTGAAGAGTACCGGATTTCACCCCGCGTGATGGAGGAATACCTGGAAGCCACCCGGTGCATCAACTGTTTCTGCTGTGCAACAGCCTGCATAAGTTCGCATAAAGGTTTTATAGGACCCAACGCGGTCATGGCCAGTCTGGTCCGAATCATGGATCCCCGGGAAGATGCGACGGAGGAGCGCCTTAAACTGCTATACAGCGATGAAGGTGTCTACAGGTGTCATACTTCCATGGCCTGTTCAAATGTCTGCCCTAAAAACATTGATGTGGCACACTTCGTAGGTCTGGTAAAAAAAGGGGATTTTAATGGAACATGACTCCTTCGATGTCATCGTAATAGGAAGCGGAGCCGCAGGACTGCGGGCGGCTATATCGGCACGCGATGTCGGACTTTCCGTATGCGTTGTATCAAAGGTTAGTCCGGGAAAATCGACCTGTACCGGTTTAAGCGGAGGTGTAATGGCCGGGAGTGCCGGCAGGGAATCGCTCGACAGCCATCGCCAGCGCACTATAACCGCGGGCCGGGGGCTTAATGATCCAGAACTTCTCGAAATTTTCGTCGAAGAGGCCCCGCTCAGGTTAAACGAACTCGTTCTCTGGGGTATTAATGCCGATATGATAAAAGGATATCTCTATGCAAAGGGTCGACCTCCGGCGCCCGGGGAAGAGATAGTTCGTTGTCTTCTTAAAAAAAACAAAGAATATGGCACCCGGTTTCTCGGAAATCTGACGGTTGCGGATCTACTGGTATCTGATGGCGCCGCGGGGATAAGCGCTTATGAGAAATCAGCCGGCAAGTGGGTTTTCCTTACAGCCAGAGCGGTTGTCATAGCTACAGGAGGAGCATCCGGCCTTTACCTTCGAACCGATAATCCAAAGCGGATTCTCGGGGACGGGTATCGACTGGCACTGGAGGCCGGAGCAGTGCTTCAGGATATGGAGTTTGTCCAGTTTTATCCTCTTTGCCTTTCCGGGCCAGACGCTTCACCGATAGTAATACCTCCCAAAATAGCCGACCGTGGCCTGCTTATGAATGAAGACGGAGAGAATATCCTGGAAAAATATGATATTTCCGAACGTCCGGCAGCCGAGAAGGCAAGAGACCGCCTTTCTCAGGCGGTTTTCAGGGAAATCCACAGAAACCGCAAAAAGGTCAGGCTCGATCTCCGTAATGTATCCGAAGAAGACTGGAAGGTTGATCCGTTTTCAGCCGCTCTTAAAGGTTTTTTATCCAAACGCTACAAAGCGGAGAGCAGGCCTCTGCTGGTTGAACCTGCAGCCCATCACTGCATGGGCGGGATAAAAACTGACGCCTCGGGAGCCACATCCGTACCCGGACTTTTTGCCGCAGGTGAGGCGGTGGGCGGTCTTCACGGAGCCAACCGGATGGGAGGAAACGCGTTGAGTGAAACTCTGGTTTTCGGAGCCAGAGCTGGAAATGCGGCGGCCGCCTGGGCAAACCAGTCCGGTTCCGGTGACCCGCAGCCCGTCGTAAAGGCGCTGGTGGAAAGCGCCCGCAAATGGGCAAGCGGCACAAGATACGGAGCCTTGCTTAAGGAACACATCAGAAGGATAATGTGGGAAGAGGGAGGGATCATAAGGGATGAGAAGGGCCTCTCCAGTGCGCTGGGAGTAATAAAAGATATTCAGAAAGAGGCTTCTGCCTTTTCATCCAGGCCTAACATAAAAGAGCTGCCTGATCTTATCGAGCTACGATCCGCGGCAAGTGTGGCCACCGTCATACTCGAAGCCGCGTTAATGCGGCGTGAAAGCCGGGGGGCACATTTCAGGGAAGACTTTCCTGTTCAAAATAATTCTGAATGGGAAGGACATCTTAATGTAAGTCTTGCGCCCGGAGGTGAAAATGTCTGGCAATTTGAACCTAAATCATTGTGATTGGCAATCATGTTAAAAACAGGATCGACGTCATTTCGATACAGACTTTAGGTTCAAAACAAGGGAAAATATTATGGAAAAATATATTACAACTGATGCTGGTGAATGGATAACAAACACCATCAAAGAATTTGTTACAAAATCAAAAGAAAACAGTTTGGCTATGTCGGCCGATGAAAAAGCTTTTGATACTCCGCTGATAGGTTTTTCCAATGGTTCTGATCCGCTCTATGACGAATACGTGTCACACATCGGCGATTTTTATTTAACGCCAATCGAGTTATTCAGAAAACTTTTCCCTCAGGACTCCACAGTTGTGTCAGGAGATCTTACCGTTATAAGCTGGGTGCTTCCGTCAACGCATCCCACGCGCCTCGAGCAGGCAGCAATGGCAAAACAACCCTCCGAAAGATGGATTAGAACTCGATATTACGGAGAATTATTCAATGATTCTTTGCGCAGGCATCTGGTTACTCAGTTGTCTGTAGCAGAAATAAATTCTGTCGCTCCGGTGCTTGCCCCTTTTTGGAGTCGCTTCGACTCGGGTGCGTACGCTCCCTGTTCCAACTGGTCTGAACGACACGCTGCTTATGCGGCAGGACTTGGTACTTTCGGGCTATGTGATGGGCTAATAACCCCTTTGGGAAAAGCGATGCGAACCGGTTCGGTGATAGCGCGTATACCGATTGCTCCAAGTAAACGCCCATATACAAATCATCATGAGTACTGCCTTTTCTATTCTCATGGTAGCTGCGGTAAATGCATCTCACGGTGCCCGGTGAAAGCGATAAGCGAATCCGGCCATGACAAACAGAAATGCATGCTGTACACTCATAATAAAATGAACGAATACGCTTGCAAAACATACGGAATCAACACTTACGCTTGTGGGCTTTGTCAGACAGATGTTCCCTGTACATATCATATACCAACACCTGATGAAGGATAGGTGTTGAGATGGCCGATAAAAAGGAGAGCTAAATTGATTGAATCGGATTTTCATGGCGTTTTTCCATATCTCGTTTCTCCCATAGACTCATCGGGCGAAATAAAGGCGGACGTACTTGAGCGACTTTGTGAGGATCTTATCAATGCCGGAGTGCACGGCCTGACCCCCCTTGGTTCAACAGGGGAATTCGCATATCTCTCTTGGCCGCAGCGCCGCCGTATAGTTGAGATAGTAACAGCGTCTGCAAGGGGCCGTGTGCCGGTTATAGCCGGAGTCGCTTCGACCACTATTGCGGATGCCGTTTTCCAATCACACGAATTCGAACGCATGGGGTGCAGCGGCATCCTCGCCATTCTTGAGTCTTATTTTCCGGTATCAGATGATGGAGTTTTTTCATACTTCAGTGAAATTGCAAAAGCTGTTTCGGTTCCGCTGGTGCTCTATACGAACCCGAACTTTCAGCGCTCGGATCTCAGCCTCCCGGTCATTGACCGGCTGAGCTATATACCGAATATCGGCTATATAAAGGATGCCTCCGCCAATACCGGGCGACTCCTTTCTATAATTAACCGGACGGGGGATAGGATGAAAGTTTTTTCAGCCTCCGCGCATATTCCGGTCTGCGTGATGCTTATCGGAGGGGTGGGCTGGATGGCAGGTCCGGCATGCATTGTCCCACGACAGAGCGTCGAACTGTACGAACTATGCCGTCAGGGATCGTGGGAAAAAGCCATGAATTTACAGCGCCGCCTCTGGGCTCTTAATCAGGCCTTTGCAAAATATAATCTTGCCGCCTGTATCAAGGGTGGACTTGAGCTGCAGGGGTATCCCGTGGGCGCCCCGCTGCCGCCACAGGCGCCTTTATCAACGGAGGGGATTGAAGAAGTAAGAAAAGCCCTTGCTGCGGCAGGCGCACTTTAAATGACAGAACCACAGGACAGGACCTAACAATAAGGAGAATTGCAAACTATGGATAAAAAACGCTATGAAAAAGGTTTGGCAGTCAGGAAGGAAGTATTAGGATCTGAATACGTCGAAAAGTCGCTTCGCTCGGCTGACGACTTCACGCGGCCGATGCAGGAACTGGTAACCGAATACTGCTGGGGAGAGATCTGGACCAGGCCCGGTCTCGACAGGAGGACCCGAAGCTTCATAAATTTAGGCATGCTTACAGCGCTGAACCGTCCTCATGAAATAAAATTGCATATCCGTGGAGCATTGAATAACGGTCTTACCAGAGAAGAGCTTATGGAGGTTTTTTTGCAAAGTGCTATATACTGCGGAGTTCCAGCCGCTCTCGATTCTATTCGCGTAGCCAAAGAGGTCTTTGCAGAGATCGACGGAGGTAAATGATAATTATATGAAAACCGCTTTCATTATTTTCGACAAGATGACGGCGCTCGATCTGATAGGCATCTATGATCCCCTGACGCGCCTGAAGACCATGAATTTCATACCTGATTTCAATTGGAAAATGTGCTCTTTTACAGAGAAGATTTATGATGACAAAGGCCTCCGATTCATACCTGATCTTGTTGCCGAATCTCTGAACAGGTATGATCTGATTGTCGTGCCTGGAGGTTTCGGGACGCGCGCTCTTCAGCACGACAAAGCTTTTACCGACTGGTTGAGAACTGCAGCCCCGGTAAAACTAAAGACATCCGTCTGTACAGGAGCGCTTCTGCTAGGTGCTGCCGGATTTCTTGCCGGAAAACGCGCAACAACACATCCGAATGCTTTTGAGGAATTGCAGCCCTATTGTGCCTCCGTGGAAACTCTCAGGATAGTTGATGAAGGGAATATCGTTACAGCGCGGGGTGTATCTTCATCTCTGGATCTCGGCCTTCATCTGGTTGAACGGTTAGCCGGTAGCTCAGCAAGAGATCAAATAGCAAAACAGATGGACTATCCGCATTAAATCTTAGAACCGGAACAGCGATCGCATTCCCGCCGAAGGTCCGCCATGGTGAACTTGCGGCGTTAACCTTCAAACAAAAAGGCTGAAAGGAGTATTTACCCCCTTCAGCCTCATATGTCAGTTAAACCCGGATCTCCGCTTGCCGGCCTATGAAATAAACCGCCCGCTGTTTTATGCAGCCGTTTGAGGATCTATCTTTGGCGGGGCAACAATCCGGTGGCGTATAACACCATAAATAACCGCAGGAAGGACTAAAGCTGCTATCACGATAGCCACCTTTTGATTCGGATTGAAAAGAATCACTATCGAGGCGACACAAAGTACAACACGCAGTATCGTGTTTGAAACCTTCCCACGCACGAACATTCCGAAAATGGTAAAAGCAATACCACAGCAGCCTATGGATATGAGCAGAGTATCTAAAATCTGTTTCCAGCCCGGGTTTATGACCATGTCTGTTCTTACAAAGATAGCAAAGGTCATAATAGTGATAGGCAGGCACATTTTCAGTGCCTGCCACATGGTTTTCATGAAAGAAGCATCTGCTATCCTCGCCGCGACCGCAGCAGCGAGAGAGGTCGGTGGCGACAGCTCGCCCCATACGGCTACCAGAAATGCGAAGAAATG
>JAWOHP010000002.1:0-6360 GCA_046485065.1 Desulfobacterales bacterium
CATAGTTTATGATTCCTTGTTGTTCATACCTGACGGTATTGTAAAAACTGTATTTTTAAAACAAAAACACGAGGAAGACCAAGAAAAAATATTTAATATTAATAAGTTAAGTTTGTGATCTTTGCGGCTTTGTGTGAGATCATGGATTTTTACAAAGCCGTCATAGTTTACCTGCAAGGGTTTTATATATATCCATTATAATTTGTGCAGATAATTCTGACATTGCCTTGCTCATTGCTTCTGCAAGAGCTCCCGGATTATTTCCGGCACATTCTTTCCTTGTACTGTATTTTTTTTGAAAAAGAATCCTTTTGTTCAGGTTGGGTTCATTCTCTGCCATTAGAATAATATCAAGAGACAGAACGGCTTCCCATATCTTCCCCCTGTCATCCTCGAAAAATTCATCAACAGTTCCTGATATTGAATGGGTTGCAGCAAAGCCTGTATCATGGTTAAATACAACCTTGAAAAGACCGGACTCCCTGATATCCCTGAACAGAAAATAAGCAACAAGATGAGCAGGATTTGTCTCCCATCTCTTGTTACCATACTTATCAGTCTGGAAATTGTTTTTTCTGTAACTTATTTTTTCTGAGTTGTTCAGGGGAGAAGCCTGAAAGCGTTCCATTTTTATTATTGAATTGACGGCGTTAACTTCAGCGAATTTCGGAGAAACATATTCAAGGGTATAATAATCAATTTTGCCTGCCGGCTCCCCGAAACTCAAACAACCCGCGAGAGATAAAATCAGGCCGCCGATAAATGACAAAAAGAATAATATATAAAAAGCTCTTCCAAATATTTTCATAACAAACTTCCCGTGGGAATGAGGTTAATTTTAATCTTTATCCGTCTTTTTTTCATGGGGAGGATTTCCATAAAGAAGCATGGATGGCTGATCAGAAATTAATTCAATAGAACGGTTTAATGTTTCGCTGGTTTTTTCTATACTCTGCATTGTTGCAAGGAGCTGCTTCTGCAAGGTTGAAAGGTTGTTGTCGGTCTTTTCAACAAGAAATGTCCCTTTCTGTATAAGGTTTCCAGCATCATTTACGGTCCGATTGAAGTCCCTAATTGCCTGTTCGATGTCATCCTGATTATCGACAACAATTTTATCAACTTTTGCTATTGTGCCATTTAAATTTGAAACGGTCTTATCGGCATTTGATGAAAACAATTTAAATGTGTTTCCTGCATTTTCGATGGAAGCCATCGTAGCATCCCATCTGTCCAAAGATTTTCTGATATCCGACGATAATTTCTCTATTTTCACACTATCTACCGCAATGTTTATTTTATCCAGCGTCCTTTTAAACTTATCCGACATTCCTCCAAGGTCCATACTTTGCAATTGTTTTACCACATCATTTATGTTGTCTATAAAGTTTCTTATTTCAGAAGGTTTTGTATCAATAACCGCATATCTGGGTGGAAAATTCAGCGACGGGGAAAGATCCGGCTCACCTCTTCTCTTCCTGTCCAGTTCAATAAACATTATGCCTGTTATTCCAACCGATTTTAACTGAGCAACGATGTTTTTGTCCGGTTTCATATCAGTTTCTATTTTTAATATTATTTCTATAAGCTTTGCATCCGGAGCCACAAGTATGTCGGCAACCCTTCCAATTGTAACTCCCCTGTATTTTACAGGCGAGTCTTTAGCCAATCCCTGCACGGAATCATCGAAATAGGCTGAATAGAGCTTTCCCTGTTCAAAGAAATGAGACATGCCGAGCCATATTATTGCAACAAACGCAACAAATAAACCCAACATAACAAAGATACCGACACTTAATTTTGTTTTTATTGAAGCCATGTTTTATCCATATTTTGATAAATTTGACGATTTTTAAGAGTCGATGTGTTTTGCCTTACGTTTAAAAAATTGCCTGACTGAAGGGTCGGGACTGTTATTCCTGATACTCTTTGGATCTCCCTCGGCAATTATCCCCTTTGTGTTTTTATCAAGCATTACAATCCGGTTGGCAACTGTAAATATTGTATCAAGGTCATGTGTTACGATTACAATGGTTGTGCCCAGTCTTCTGTTGATTTGCATTATAAGCTCATCAATTTCAGACGAGATAACCGGATCAAGGCCGGCTGTAGGTTCATCCAGAAAAAGTATTTTAGGATTAAGAGCAAGAGCACGTGCTAGACCGGCTCTTTTTTTCATTCCCCCGCTTAGTTCCGAAGGCAGATAATTTTCAAAACCTTCGAGTTCAACGAGCCGAAGTTTCAGATGAACAAGCATATCCACTGAATCTTTAGGCATTAAAGAGTACTCTGTTATCGGAAGCGCTATGTTTTCCGCAACAGTCATTGAACCCAGAAGGGCGCTGCTTTGAAACAGTATTCCTATTTCTTTTAAAATATTGTGCAGTGTTTTAGTGTCACATTTGGTTATGTCAATGCCGTCAATAAAAACATTCCCGGATGATGGATTAGCAAGACCTACCATGTGTTTCAGTAATGTACTTTTTCCACATCCGCTTCCACCCAGGATCACAAGAATTTCACCTGCAAAAACATCGAGGCTGATGTTGTTGAGAATAACTTCATCGCCGTATTTTGCGATTAGGTTTTTTACCTGGAGGACTGCATCTTTATTTGCCATAAACTATATGTTTATCTCCAGTAGCTTCGTCCGACTGCAAACATTGAATCAAAAAGGATAATGAGAAATATGCCGCTTACAACTGCCGATGTGGCCGCATTCCCCACCGCATCTGCGCCTCCTCTTGTCTGAAAACCCCTGAGGCATCCGACCCATGAAATAAGGATGGCAAAGATAACGCTTTTGGACATTCCCCATACAACTTCGAAAAGGGTCAGAACCTTGATAGTCTGGGAGATGTACGAACTTATCGTCAAGTCAAGAATGAAGACTCCGACAACAAGTCCGCCGGCTATTGCGAATATATTCGAAAAAAGAGTAAGCAACGGAACTACAATAACGGATGCAAGTATTCTCGGTATTGCCAGAAAAAGTGTAGGGTCGAACCCCATTACGAAAAGGGCGTCAATCTCTTCAGATATTTTCATAGATCCAATTTCCGCCGCAAAAGCCGAACCGGATCTGCCGGCGACAACTATTGCAGTCATAATCGGTCCAAGTTCTGAAACCATTGCAATAGCTACAAGTGAAGCAACATAAAGATTTGCCCCAAACTGCTGCAGCTGTAAAGAAGACATGAAAGAAATAACAAGCCCGAGAAGAAAACTGATAAGGGCAACTATCGGAACTGCATTAACACCTGTTTTTTCCATGCATAGTATCGTATCGTCAACACGAAGCGACCCGGGATGCCGGCATACATGGTAAAATGAAAAGAGAACAGAACCGATAAAAGAAAGAAGAATTTTAAAATTTGAAGCGCTTTTTATTACTGTTTCACCGAATCTGATAACAACCCCGTATGATTTTTTTGGTTTGACAGTAACGGGGGATTTATCAAAATCCGAACCATTTAAAGAAATAATGTTTTCTGCCAAGTTGCGGGTGTCTTTCATCTTGAACGAACTATTTTTATTCTTTATTGCTTTTTTTAATTCAATAAGGAGAATCAGACCAAAATCATCAATATATGAAACGTCATCAAGATCGGCAGTAATAGAAGTGAGAGATAATGATTTTATTTCCGGAATTAATTCTTTAATTATGCCTGCTGAAGACCCAACATCCAATTTTCCATGAAAATGAACAGTAAGAGCACCCTCTTCATCCCCCGAAATATTATAATATTCAGATCTGTATGGCTTTTGTTTGTCCATCATTAAACCCGATAAATCTAAAAAAACAGGTTCAAACAGCCGGTATCAGATTCTTCGTGTACTGGATATTCCTTCCGATAAAATAGCCTGTATTCTGTTTAACGTAATGCAGGTATCGGCACATACAGGAAAATTCATTCTTACCTGACATTCTCTGCAGGGACTCTTAATCAGGTAACCTATTTCAAAGTCAAACCTGTAGTTGATACGTTCCAGTTTAGGGATAAATTCCAAAATTTCCAATTCCAATTTACTGTATATTTTATCGTTTTGCCGGATAAAAATACGGATGATCGCGCAACAAGCCCTTTATATTTTGATAAATATCATAATGTTGAATCTATAACAAGACAAACCTGTTAATTCCTCGATAAAAAGCGTTTGTATTCGTACATTTTTGCAAAAGCCTTAACGGCACGCTCGGGAGATGGATAAAAGACACCTTTAAATGAACAGCCGCTGACCCTGTAAACAGTTTTATCTTTTTCATCGGTAAGAAGGCTCACACCGAATACGGGTTTATTATATTTTTCCATCAGTGTTACTATGTGTTTAATATAATTTTCGTCAAAAGCTTCGAGTGTCTTGTTGACCGATTCCAGGAATTCGGGAGTGTAAGTCGGATCGGCGTCAAGTATTGAATCTACAAGACGTTTTAAGAGTATTCTCCGGCCCAGAATTCCAAGGTTGATTACCGCATCGCATCCGTCCCATTTCAAGAGCTCCTCAATTATTGTCATAGGGATTGACGGATCATTTTCTCCGACAATGTCAACGGGGTTTGACCTGCTCCAGTAAGGTGGAAGAATTTTGTCCATCAGTTGAATCATCTCCTGAGAAAGTTCAGACACTTCAAGGCCGTATTGTGAACACAGATCTGATGTTACGACACCCCATCCTCCGCCGAGAGTCATTATGGCAGCGCGGTTTCCTTTAGGGAGAGGCAGAGATGAAAATGCAGCCGAAAGATCAAGCAGATCCATGGGCTGTTCAACCAGTACAATACCGGCCTGCCGGCATACCGCATCAAATATTCTGGAATCTGATGTCAATGCACCGGTATGGCTCGCGGCGGCACGGTTTCCGGCTACGCTTCTTCCGCCTTTAAGCAAAACAATCGGTTTCTTTTTTCCAACCCTGCCGGCACTTTCGAAGAAGCGACGCCCGTTTTTAACGCTTTCAACGTAAAGCATAACCGTTCTTGTTAAATCATCTGTTTCAAAGGCATCTATGTAATCTTCAATCGTAATCATAGCTTCATTGCCAGAGCCGCAGAATGCCCTAATTCCTATATCCTGCCTTTCAGCAAAAGCAAGCAGCTGTGTTCCCATATTCCCGGATTGGGCCACAACCGCGGTTGCTCCGGGTCTCGGCCTGACGTGGCTCCCGGTGCAGTAAAGATTGATGTGGGGGTTGCATATCCCCATGGTATTTGGGCCGAGAATGAGTATTTCGGCATCCTGGGCAGCCTTCACGAGGTTTTTTTCAAGCTCTTTTCCTTTTACACCTGTTTCCCCGAACCCTGAGGTTATCAGGAGTATGTTCCTGATACCTTTTGCCTTGAAATCGGGAAGCAGCCCTATTACTCCTGATGCAGGAATTGTAACAACTGCAAGATCAACTTTGCCTTGAATTTCTGTAACGGATTTATAAACAAGCCTGTTTGCTATTGTTCCGCCCTTGGGATTTACTAGATATATTTCACCTTCGTATCCTCCGCTTATTGTTAATGTGAAAAGAGTGTGTCCCCATTTTCCCATCTGCGAGGATGCCCCTACAAAGGCAATTGATCTTGGATAAAAAACAGAACCGATATCATCGGCGGGTATCGGCGGAAGGAACTCTTTTTTTTCGCTGTTCGGTCCTAATATTATAAGGGCATCAACCGCCTTAAGATTACCATCCGGCAGGGCTATAAGAGGATTTATGTCAATTTCTGCTATTTCCGGCTGTTCAAGTGAAAGCCTTGAAAGTCCTGTAATCGTTTTGATAATTTGTTTCCGGTTGACTGCCTTTTCTCCCCTGAATTCTTCAAGAAGCGCTTTTGCTCTTATTTCATCAAGCATCTCCTTCGCGTCATTTTCTGTAACTGGAGCGATCCTGAAAGATACATCTGAAAAGGCTTCTGTGAAAATACCCCCTATTCCGAACATGATTACCGGCCCGAAATGGGGATCTCTGAACATCCCTGCAACAAATTCTCTTTTACCTTTGATCTGGGGCTGAACAAGGAAACCTTCAAGTTTATCGCCGGCTTTTTTTTCTATGGTTAAAGCAGCCTCTTTTACTTCTGCGGAATCTTTCAGATTGAGATGGACAAGTCCCATTTCCGTTTTATGCAAAATAGAAGAGCCGAGCCCTTTCAGAACAACAGGGAAACCAATACCCGAAGCTAAAGATATCGCTTCATCGGGAGACGCTGCTTTTTTCTCTTCAATGACAGGAACATCATATTTTATCAGAACCTGTTTCGACTCACTTTCAGTCAGAGCACGTTTTTTGTTTTGATTCAATTTTCCCCTAATATTAATTAGATCCATTCATTCTCCTCGAAATTAAGCGCATTCATGAAGTTTCAGCAAAAAT
>JAWOHP010000003.1:0-33275 GCA_046485065.1 Desulfobacterales bacterium
GTGAATGTCTCGCCGGGCTTGCTGTTGCAGTTAAATCCGGAATGATCTCTTCAAAAGAGACCGCGGTATTGGATTCAACAGCGCATGCTCTTAAATTTTCGGGATTCCAAGAAATGTACTTTGAAGACAGATTTCCTCCCGGCTATGAGGTCATACCGGACAAATCACTGATCAACGCTCCGGTTTTAATACGTCCTGAAGGTCTGGATAAAGTTCCCACTCCCGGAAAACCATTGGCCGGAAACGATTTTAATATATTTGTAAAACGAATTTCCGAGGAGATTGCCGGTCTTCTAAATCTTAAAAAAAGATAAACAGTTATTGAGCTTGGAGGGAGTAAATATGAGTAAAAAATCACTTTATTATGCCGCATTTGCTTTTTTAATATTCGGCCTCGCTTCATGCGCAGACATTGAATTAAAAAAACAAGAAGAAGCCATTAGGGGCGTTGGGGAAGCCTACATAAGTCAAAATGATTATACCGCAGCTCTTAATGAACTTCTAAAGGCTGAAAAAATCTATACCAATGATCCTCATCTTCATTATGATCTGGGTTTTGTTTACATGGCAAAAAATCAACTCCCTCTGGCGATCGAGCATTTCAAAAAAGCAATTGATCTTAAACCTGATTATGCTCCTGCCAGAAACAGTCTCGGAACGGCATATCTGGCGATGAATAACTGGGATTCGGCAATTATTTGCTTTCAGGAAGTCTCCAAAGATCTTCTGTATGCAACCCCTCACTTCCCTCTTACCAATCTCGGATGGGCTTATTACAACAAAAAAGAATTTGCTTTGGCCGAGCAGTTTTACAGGGAAGCATTAAAGATTGATCCTAATTATTACGTTGCGTTACGCGGATTAGGACTTACTTATCTTGCAATTGGGAACACCATAGATGCGGTCAACTTCCTTGAAAGAGCTGTTAAATATTCCCCCGGCTTTCCTGAATATATTTATGACCTTGCAGGGGTTTATGCGATTCTAAAAGAATATAATAAGGCAATAATTTTTTACAGGAAAGTTGTTAATACTGCACCGGGAAGCCAGTTGGCTGTTGAAGCGCGGAATGAAATTGCACGGATACAAAAAGAACAGCAGAAATAAAAACCTTCACTCCCGTTTCAATGGGAGTGAAGGAATAGCAGAACGAAAGGAAACAGCCCGGTTTATGAAGCTACGCGCTGATCAAGCATGACTATCTTTGGAGTTATGAATATAAGAAGTTCTTCCTTGTTGTCGGTATCAGTGTCTGTCTTGAAGAGCCATCCGAGTATCGGAATCATCGACAATCCTGGGACTCCTGAACCGCCTGAGCTCTTGACCGTCTTAATGATACCGCCTATTACCACAGTTTCTCCGTCGTTAATGAGAAGTTCAGTTTCAGCTTCCTTTGTTGTAAAAGATTGCTGACCGCTTATTATATTACCCAGATCCCTTTTTTTGATCTTGATCACCATGGAAATACGGTCATCAGGAGTAACATGCGGTTTTACTTTCAGCTCGAGATCTACATCTTCAAATACCGTAGTTGTATTGCCTGAAGTATCAAGCTTGTTATAGGGATAGCGCAAACCCTGCTTTATTGTAGCCTCCTTGTTATCAAGGGTAACTATCTTGGGTGCAGATACTATTTTACCTTCACCCTGGGCTTCCATTGCCTGAAGTTTTGCGTTCAGCAAAAGCGGCGTTCCTGCAATTTTTACAAAGTTAAATCCGATACTTGCCGCATTTGATGAGGTCGGGAAATTAATTGCCGTATTTACACCGTAAGTTCCTTGAAAAGTGTCGAAACCCCTTTCTGGCCCAACTCCTACACGATTATCAATTGAAGTAACTGTTCCTACCGGGGTAGGCAGGAGACTTGAAGGCTGAACGCCGATTCCCGAACCCCAGCTGGTTCCTATTTCTCTGGAAAAATTTGTGCTTGCTTCAACTATTCTCGCTTCTATAATTACCTGGGGAGTCACCCGGTCAAGTTTTTTGACAATTGCTTTTGCCTGTTTGATAACCTCAGCCACATCTGTCATTATAATTAGATTTGTCCTCTCATCTACACTGATGTTCCCCCTGTCCTTGGTTTTTATTTTCTCCAGATGAGGCAAAATCTCTGACTTGGCATTTGAATAATTGACCGGAATATATTCTACAACCAGCTCTTCAAGAGATTTTTGCTGCTCTTTTGATTTTTGATCAGCTATAAATTTTGCCTGCTTTAATTCTTCTTCCTTTTTAATGGTTTCAAGAGGAGCTATCCTGACAATGTCACCTTCATGGATCATCCCCAGTTGATTCATTTTAAGAACAAGATCAAGAACCTGGTCCCATGGAACCGGTTTTTCCAATGACAATGTGACTTTCCCTGTAACGCCCTTATCTATCGCAAAATTTTTCCCGCTAACTTCTCTCAAAATACGGAATACATTTTTGATATCAGTATCAAAAAAATCAAGAGCTATCTTCTCACCCGTATATTTTCGCTCCGGCTCAAGAAGTGTTTTGCTTTCAGCAGTCTGTTTTTTTACAGATTCTTCTTTTTCTGCTTCAACTGCTTCAATCGTTGTCCTGGAAAGAACTTCCTTCCATTCCGGAAGATCTGCTTCATTTTCAGGCATTGGAGGAAGAGAAGAAGCTTCAAAATTGACCCTTAAAAAACCATCCGATTGTTCAACAACGTACGGAACAGATTCTCTCAACTCAATTGCAATAATGGATCTGTTTTTCATTACCGGTTTCTGAACAGGCATAATTCTGTCAACCGCGCTGTTGAATCTTGTGGTAATAAGAGGCCGCTTTCTTGATGTGGAAATATTGGTATTATTCAGCTGCAGGTGCAGTAATTTATCCGAAATCTTTTTAATGTTGTATTCGACAGGTCTTGTAGTTCCAATTAATAATGTGGATTTTCCGTTTTCTTCACTCGAAAAATCAATCTTGTTAACCCATGCAGGTTTTACACGTTCGGCAACCGGATTTTCTTTTGTAGAATCGGGGATTGGTTGAGGAGATGCAGGCTGAACCATTATCCCGGGCTGAGCACTTGTTTTTGCGCCAGCCAGCTCCAAAGATCCGATATTGATTAAAAGCCCGTCTGGAACCGGCACTGCTGAAAAGGCTTTGAGGTAATCGTTCTTCGTATCCAAAACAACTCGAACTTTATTCGCATAAGAGTTATAGCGGACTTTGCTCACCCATTCAGTTTCAGGGGATATCACCTGTTCTCTGTTTTTTTCCGAGCCAGTAATATTTAAAAGGTCAAAAACTATGCGCGCCGGAAGTTTATCTTTTCTTTTAATTGTAAATGATTCAAAATTACCAATCTTTCCGTCTGCCTTTATACTGACAGATATGCCGTTATCTTTTTTCACAAAATCTACAGATATAAATTTTGTTGCCGTTTGAGGCATTGTGTTTACACCGGTTATATCTGCCGGCTTCTGCTCTTTCTGCTGTGCATAACTGTCAAATGATCCAGCATACAGCAAAACAAGAAAAGCAAGAAAAACGGCTACCAAACAACTTCCTATCATTTTCATTTGGTTCTTGTTCATATCATTCTTCTCCAAGAGGTTTCTGAAGTTTAAGTTCTCTTTCTTGGATAGTACTCTTCCCGACAATACTTTCAACTTTTTCTTCAATTATTACTCTATCTTTCAGTATCTTGACAACTCTTCCGGAATTAACTCCCAGATAAGTACCTTTTTCAACAATATACCCTTTGCCTGACGCTTCTTCAACAAGAGCTTTATTTCCTCTGGAAGTTTGCAACACTGCCACTAGTTTCAGCTGACCTAAATCGATCATTTCAAGGGGGGTTCTTGGAATACGCCCTTTGCTCTCCTTTTCTGCTCCTGCCAATGGACCTTCATCTTTAAACAGCGGAATAAACGGATCTATCCTTCCGTGAGGATCATAAACAGGTAGTGTGTCAGACTGCACCTTGGCAATTTCAGTGGCAGGATCCGGCGCTGCCGAATCTTTTTTCCCTTCTTCGGTTTTTACAGCCTCTCCCTGTTTTCCTTTATCTGTGACTACCGGCGGCTGTATGGAAACGGCCGGTTTTTCTGCCACGCTGCCGGTTTTAGCCGTTGAAATATCAGTTTTTATTTCTTTAACTTCAGTGCCCTGTTTTGCAGGAACATTCACAGTAACCGGAGCATCAGCCGGAGCTGTTTCAATCTTCTTTGCAACTACCTTTTTACTCACAGCCGCTGGTTTTGTTGGTGGCGAAGTCTTATCGCCACATCCGTTTATTGATGAAAACAGAAATGCGAAACAAACTGCTACAATAAATTTAATTAGATATTTATGCATGCTTACCAGGCTTTGTTACAGTTTTCTTTTTTGGGGCTCCCTTTTTTTCTGATTTTTCGGGCTCCTTTATATCCAAAAACTTGTAAGTTACAGCAGTACATGTGGTGACAAGATCGCTACTCTTTTTTGTCTTATCAACTCTCATTACAATATCTTTAATGTTGACTATTCTTGGAAGCCGCGCCACTTTGTCGAAAAAAACGGCTACGTTGTGGTACTTACCGGAAATTTGTATTGATACAGGAATTTCAGCATAAAAGCTTTGGTTCTTTTCATTTCCGGGTTGGAAAAGGATAAATTCAAGCCCTGCCTCCTGCCCGGATAAGGATATGCTTTCGAGAAGAGATGGTATCTCTTTCGATTCTGGAAGGGCTTTCATAACTTCCTTCAGCTGTATTTCAGCTTTATTAAATTCTTCTTTTAACCCCGGAAGTTCTTTTGCGGTCTTTTTCGCAGCGATGAGTTTTTTATCCAACTCCGAATATTCAGTGCTAAGCTTATGATACTGTTGTATTTTGGGGTAAAGAACAAAGTAAACGAAAATAGCAACTATAACAACAATTATACCAATGAAAAGAAGAAACCGTTTTGCCTTGGAAAGCTTTTCAAGCTTTTCAAATATAGGAGCAATTGATTTTGAAACGTCAGGTTTTTCCATTATTTTTTTGCCTCACCCTTGACTTCCTTTACTTCCTGTTTGGCATATTTTTTATTGCATGAAATTTCAAAGTTTTTGAGACTTGCCTGACTTACCATCTGTTTTTTTATAGTTTTTAAATTTACTGTTTCAAAAAGCTTCGAACCTTCAAGGCGGGTCATGAAATCGGCTACAGTCTGACTATCGACTGCAACACCGGAAATATTGACTGTCTTTCCTGTTGTATCAAAACTGACAAACCACATCCTCTTGGGAACAATGAGATTTGTCATTGCGTCCATAAGACGAACCGGTTCATAGCGACCTGCCTCTAAGTCACTTATCACCTTCATTTTAGTTTTAAGAACTTCAAGCTTTCCTTTTATTTCTGCAATTTCCTTATTAATTTTTTCGTATTTAGCTATTTCAGTCTTTGTTCTTTGAATTTTATCAATAACTTCCTTAATCTCGTCGTTTAATCTTATGTTGGAATAGAACATCAATATAATGACCAGTAACAAAGAAGAAAACAATACTGATAACTGGCGTCGAACATTTTCTTTTTTTCTTGCCGTTCTAAAAGGCAGAAGATTAATTCGTATCATTTATCATCAACCCTTCTTAATGCCAAGCCCATGCATATAGCGGCTTGCGGTGCAATTTTTTCCAGGTATGAAGAATCAAAGTTTTCAACCACATCCAGCTTATTAAACGGATTAATGATTTCCACTTCAGCGGAAGTTTCTGAAGCCAGTAGTTGCCTGAATTCCTTTATATTGGCACCTCCTCCGCTTAACACAATTTTTGTTACACTGTCTTCAGGGTATGTGGAGTAAAAAAAGTCAAGGGCCCGCCTTATCTCGGCACACCAATCTGAGACAGCAGAAGATTCTATTTCCTTTAAATCTTCGGTAGAAATTTTGTTATTCTGACTTCCGAATTTAATCTGTTCTGCTTCTTCCAAAGTGCATCCGGACAGAGAAACAATTTTCTGATTTATTTGTCCGCATCCCAAAGAGACATCCCGCATGAATAGAGATGAGAGACCTTTTAATATATTCAATGACGTCTTGCTGGCGCCTATGTCTATCAAGGCTATATTTTCATCTTTTGTATCATAATTGAACTCAAATATATTCTGTAATGCAAATGCTTCAACATCAATAATGCACGGATTAAGTCCTGCCAATTGGACAAGATTAATATATTCGGTTATCATTTCTTTTTTTGCTGCTACAAGGAAAACGCTCATCTGATTCGGGTTGTTCTCGTTTTCTCCCAGAATTTGAAAGTCCAGATTTACATCGCTGATATCAAAAGGAATATATTGCTCGGCTTCAAGCTGAATGGTCTCCTGAAGCTTTTTTTCATCCATTGTCTGAACATTTATTTTCTTTACAATTACAGAAAAACCCCCTATCGAAACGGCAACCTTTTGTTCCTTGATTTTGTTTTTCTTGAAAAGCTGTCGGATATATTCTGCAACAGCTTCATGATCATTTATTGCGCCATCTTCAATTATCCCTGGAGGAATATCGATCATCCCAAATTTCTTAAGGAGACGGCCCTTTTTCGTTTCAACTATCTCTCCCGCTTTCAGGCTTCTCGATCCAATATCCAGGCCAATAAGATGATTTTTACTTCCGAATGCCATAAAGCACGCTCAATCACTAAATATTTTGTCTTTGTCAGAAAGATTAAAACCTAGTGCAAGAATAATCTTTCGTTTTGTCTCCATGCGACAAGGCATACCTTCTTCTATACGTGAAATGGTAATTGGAGACACATTTGCCTCTCTAGCAAGCTCGGCTTTGCTCATCATGAGTGATTCTCTGGTCTTTTTTAAGGAATTCTTTGCCATAAACGAAAAATCCTGCTAAATAAATAATTGAGAATTTTTTACATTTATTACACCTTCTTTAGTATATGTCAAGCAATATTTGCATAATTTATATATAATTATACATATATACATTATATAGTGGCGTCTGCAATTATCTTTACAATAGGTTGTATAGTTAAAAATATTTCATAATGTTTTTTTTGCATTTATTTAATTTTTAAACACTTTTTTTTTGTTTTAATACGCTTCAATTTTTCTTCTTTTTTAAAATCTGCCGAAGAAATATTTATATTTCCGCTTCCATTGAAACCGTGCAGCCCAAAAGACTGCCATTCGTACATCGAAACATTGTTCTTCTTCGAAATGCGATATTCTAATGAATAGCTCCAATCGGAACAACATTCTGACAACTGCTATAACTGCAAAAGACTTTATTGCTCCAATTTTTTTGTTGACTCCTATATCCTGTTATTTTAGCATTTTAATGTTTTCTTGCATGAAGGCCTTTGAGCAACTTCAAGTGAATGGTGTTTAGATGCCGGATAAAAAAATTGTTTTGCCGAAAAAGGCTCTTGAAATAATTGAACCTGGAATGAGCATCTTCATAGGGACAGGAGCAGCCGAACCAAGAACGCTCGTCAAGCACCTGATGGCATCCAACGATCCCAATTTGGAGGATCTCGAGCTGATACAGCTTGTAAGCTTAGGTGACACAGTATCGATTAAAGAGCTTTATTCTCAAAAATTTCGCCTTAAAACCTTTTATTCGGGATGGGCCGCAAGGGAAGCTATTACCGCAGGTCGGGTAGATTTGATTCCATGCCGTTTCTCAAAAATTCCACGTCTCATTAAAACCGGACGAGTCCGTATAGATGTTGCCTTTGTTCAGGTTTCGCCCCCGGACAAATCAGGATACTGCAGCCTGGGAATCGCAATAGATGTTGCCCGCGAGGCAATGGAAAAAGCATCTGTTGTAGTCGGGGAAATAAACACAAAAATCCCCGAAACATTCGGTGATACCTTTGTGCATGTTTCTGATTTGGACATTATGATACATTCGGCAGATGATCCCATATATTTCCCCCGTTGGCATGATGACGCAGTATTTGACAAGGTCGCTGCCAATGTTGCGTCTGTTATCGAAAACGGAAGCTGTATATCCTTCTCAATCGGGCCGCTCTTCGATGCCTTAAGCCGTCATCTCTCCCAAAAACGCAATCTTGGAATTCATTCCCCGTTTTTCACAGATGCCCTAATGGATCTTATGACAACCGGAGCCGTCACAAACAGAAACAAGGAGATCTGGCAGGGAAAATCTCTTACTTCTTATGCTCTCGGGACTCCTGAGCTTCTGGCATGGTTGAACCGCAATCCTCTTGTTGAATTTCAAAGTATTGACAAAGTATTTGACCCGGTTAAAATCGGAAGCAATCCCAATTTTATTGCCGTTTTCCAGGCAAGGAAAGTTGATTTGTCAGGCCTTATCGCGCTAAATATCGGTAAAGGAGCTGTTGCAGCAGGGCCTGGAGAGGCTATGGACTTTTTTATTGGAGCAGGAATATCACCAGGTGGTCGGAATATTTTTGCGCTTCCGAGCCGTAACCGGAAAGGAGAACCGAATATCAGGATTTCGGTTGGGAGTCTTCACAACAGATTCAGCTTGAGAGAATCTGTGGATCTTGTTGTCACCGAATACGGGGCTGCTAATCTGAATGGTCTGACAGTGCGTGAAAGAGCTCAGGCTCTGATTGATATAGCCCACCCCGCAGACCGCCCAAAACTTGTTGAGCAGGCAAAGCAGGAAAGGATTCTGTATCACGACCAGATTTTTCTGCCTGAATGCGGGACTCTCTATCCTGCCGGGATTAGTACTGAGCATGTTTTTAAAGAAGGTATTTCGGTCAGGTTTAGAGCCATTAAGCCATCAGATGAAGAAGAGATGCGCCGTCTCTTCTATCGTTTTTCTGACGAGGCGGTATATTATAGGTATTTTTCAACGGTAAAAACGATGCCGCATTCAAGAATGCAGGAATATGTTAATGTTGATTTCAGCCAGACTATGTCCGTTGTCGGCATAATCGGAGAACATGGGCATGAACATATTATATCAGAAGCAAGATATATAAAAAACAGACAGAATCTCTTTGCGGAAGTTGCATTTATCGTCGACGAAAAATATCAGCGCCTCGGAATAGCGACATATATGTACCAAATGCTTATACGCCTCGCTAAAGAAGAGTGCCTTCAGGGATTCACAGCGGATGTTCTCTCATCAAACATAGAAATGATGAAAGTTTTTTCAAAAGGCGGGCAGAAAACCTCTGCCAATCTGGAAAACGGATTATACGAAGTAACAATATATTTTTAAATTATTATGCATATAGTGAAGGTCATAAATATGTTCCGTTTGGTCATGGAAAAGCCTCTTTATCTCAGCATCATAATCGTCTTGAAGATTTTTATCACATTTGTAATTATGACAGGTTGTGCGTCGAGCCATCAGGCAATACCAGATTCTTATGAAGCATATAAGAATAATATGGAACAGATGCTGCGTGAAGAAATGAAATTATGGACAGAGACTCCTCACCGCATGGGCGGGACAAGTTTTTCCGGCACCGATTGTTCGGGCTTTGTAATGATCGTATATGACAAGCTTTTTGGAATTTCACTGCCACGTGATACTGAAAATCAGGCAGCCGCTGGTGTTCCTGTTGATAAAAATGAACTTAAACCAGGCGATCTGGTATTTTTCAGACCACCAAAAATACGGAGACATGTAGGAATATATCTCAGCAATGGTGAATTCGTCCACACTTCACGCCGGAAGGGAGTCATGATTTCAAGAATTGATGAGCCTTACTGGAATAAATCATACTGGACATCCCGTCGTATCCTGCCATGATTCATGTCACAGACACGATATCGATACGCGAAGATGAAATCAAGGAAGAATTTATTCAGGCTTCCGGACCGGGAGGTCAGAATGTCAATAAAGTTGCTTCAGCGGTTCAGCTTCGTTTCGACATAAAAACCTCCCCTTCTCTTCCGGATAATGTCCGCAAACGGCTCGCGCTCGCGGGAGGTAAAAGGGTTTCATCTGAAGGCGTTTTAATTATAACCGCCCGTAGATTCAGAGATCAGTACAAAAACCGTAAAGATGCCTTAAACCGGCTTGTGGAAATGATACGCAAAGCCTCTGAAATAGAGAAACAGCGTATTAAAACAAAACCTTCCCGAAAATCAGAAATTAAACGCCTTGAAGCAAAGCGACATCGCGGCACGATAAAAAAAACAAGAAGAGCCGATTTGGTTAAGGAAGAATAAGTCGTCAGATTGAGACCTTTGAAGAACGCCCAATTTTGTCCAAGTACAAGGAAGGCGAATATTTTAACCACAGGAATACATGTAAGTATTTCGAGGAATAAAATTTGAGCCTGACGCAGTAATCGGGTAAAAGGGGATGTTATGCAAAGGTCTTAGAATATGAAATCTGCAACTATAACACTATCGCACAGCTCTTTTACTTTTTTAAGCACATCCTGATGCCTCGGGTGTATCTGGTATCTTTTCAGGGATTCCGTTTCTTCAAAAACGGATACAAGCGCAAAATCGTATGATCTTTCTGACCGGACAACGTCGCGCCCGAATTCATAACTTTTAATTTCAGGAATCTCACCGGGAAGAGCCCCCAGTTTCTTTTCAAGTTCGCCGATACCTGCCTCCTTGGCATCCTTTTTGAATTTCAATAACACGATATGCTTTATCATTTTATTCCTTATCTCACACCAAGCCACAAAGATCCCAAATTTAACATATTAATATTAAATGTATCTTTTCTTCGTGTTCTTAGTGCCTTTGTGAGAAAATATAGTTTTTATGAATCAATCAAATATAAATTCTCTTGACCCGATCCGTCAGGGATGAAACAACCTCGTAATTGATTGTGCCGAGAAGCGACGCGATTTCATCCGCTTTAATGTCGGAGTCTTTCTGCTTTCCTAAAATTACTACCTCATCGCCCTGTTTTACCCCGCCGATATCACCGACATCAAGCATAGTGAGATCCATGCATATTCGACCGGCTATTGGTGCTCTTTCTCCGCAGACAAGCATGTGTCCGCGTGAAGACAGGAATCGGTTATATCCATCCGCATATCCTACCGGAACCGTTGCAATAGTTGTCGGTTTTCTCGTTTCATATGTTGCTCCATAGCTGACTTTAAAACCTGCTGGAACATTTTTCAAATGAACGATCATGGATTTAACAGTCATTGCAGGCTTAAGATATGTTTTCTCTTTTTTGACTTCTTCTGAGGGATAGAGGCCATATATAGCAATACCTGCCCGAACCATATCAAGATGAGTTTCCGGCATATCAATTATTCCAGCGCTGTTTGCCGCATGCTTTACACTAAATTCAAATCCTTTGCCCTTGAGGCTGTTTATAATTTCCATAAATATTTCAAACTGTCTTATTGAAAAAGCTTTGTCGAGGCTATCGGCCATTGAAAAATGAGTAAATATTCCTTCCGGTTCAATCCCGGAAAGACTGACAATAGATTCAATCTCTTTCATTGCATATTCTCGCCGGCATTTCTCCTTTTTGTATTCTCCGGGGCGGCCGGCAAGGATTCCAAGTCTTCCCATTCCTGTGTCTATCTTGAGATGAACTTTAACTTTCTTTTTATGCAATACGGCAAAAGAAGAGAGGCTTTCAGCAGTTTCGTGAGAGAAGATAGTCTGAATAATATCGTATTTCAGAATATCTTTATAATAAGATGCCGGCGTATAACCTAATACCAATACAGGAGCCTCAATTCCCTCATTTCTCAATTTTATTGCTTCGTCTATTCTTGCAACACCAAGCAGTTCAGCGCCATTATCAAGAGCACATCGCGCTACTTCAACGGAACCATGCCCGTATCCGTTCGCTTTTACAACAGCCATCAGGCGCGAGCTGGATTTTGTAATTCTTCTCAGTTCACATATATTATGAGCAATAGCCTTAAGGTCTATTTCAGCCCAGAGAATTTCTTCTGCCAATTAAGCCTCACATCAATCGAAGATCCGTGTTATATCAGTTCTATTACACAGGCCATCGAGACTCCGCCTCCTCCGCAAAGAGTCGCGAGACCCAGAGTTTTTCCTCTTTTTCTCATAGCATGAATAAGGGTAACAATAATTCTAGCGCCAGTCGCGCCCACCGGATGCCCGAGACCGATGCCCGATCCATTCACATTAGTAATATCTCTGTTTAAACCGAGTTCTCTTTCACATCCTATGTACTGTGCAGCAAAGGCCTCGTTTACTTCTATCAGTTCAAAATCTTTGATCTTAAACCCGCTTCTTTTCATCATGTCCTTTACCGCCGGTACCGGGGAAAGACCCATTACCGAGGGATGACATGCGCCTCTTCCCGTTGCCATAATTTTTGCAATGGGTTTGAGCCCAAGTTCTTTCGCTTTTTCGGCAGACATAATGATCAATCCTGCGGAACCGTCATTAATTCCGCTCGAATTTCCGGCGGTTACTTTGCCAATTTTTGGAATAAACGCGGGGGGAAGTTTCTGAAGCTGTTCCATTGTCAAGCCAGGCCTGAAATGTTCATCTTTATCAAATATTATGATTTCTTTCTTTTTTCCCTTTATTTCAATTGGCACTATCTCTTCTCTGAATGAACCGTCCTTCGTGGCTCTTTCGGCTTCATTCTGGCTTCTCAACGCAACTTCGTCCATCTCCTGCCTGCTTATATTCATATGCTGCGCTATGAACTCAGCCGTATGACCCATGATATAAGGTTTCCCCTTAAAAAGGCTGAGAGGAGCCTCTTCGGCATTAACAGGACCGTCCTCCGGATGAGGTATTATAAAAGAACCACAATGCAGGGCGTGTATCATGGCATCAACAAAAACCTGATCCTGCAGCCGGCATCCCCATCTTGCTCCCGGAACTGTATATGCGACACCGGACATGTGTTCAACCCCGCCGGCAAGTATTACATCAGCCATATTCGCCTGAATCATAGCCATACCTGAAATGACCGCCTCCATTCCGGAAATGCATACCCTGTTAATCGTTACAGCAGTTACTGAGTCGGGTATTCCGGCCAGAAGGGCGCTGACGCGGGCAACATTAAGAGCATCGGCAGGCTCCATGTTACATCCGTAACGGACATCATCTATCAAAGCCGGATCAATCCCTGCTCTTTTTACAGCCTCTTTCATCGTAACGCTTCCGATAACAGCCGCATTGCTATCCCGCAAAGTCCCTCCGAAAGCACCGATAGCGGTTCTGCATGCAGAAACAATAACAACCTCTTTCATTTTATCTCCTTCACTTATGGTTTGGTAACTTCAACTCGTTATGCCAAGGGATTTCTACCCCTCTCCATGGCTATCCGCATATATGTCTCCGCTCCTGATTCGGGCGGGATATACTGTTCGCTTTCAGGCTTTTTCACAAGCTTGAGGGCATCAGCCGGGCAGGTTGTAACGCAAAGCCCGCACCCTATACACCGGTCAAGGTTTACTTTCGCTTTTTCATCGACTATATCGATTGCCTCCATCTGGCAGCGGTCAATACATGTTTCACATCCTGTGCAGTCATCTTCCATAACTGTGGCATAATAATTACTCTGCACTGCCGCCGAAGGCACAGGTTGTTTTTTAAGAGATCTCAGCATCCCGCAGCAGTCACCGCAGCAGCTGCACATTCCGCCCGCTTTTTTAGAATTGAACGGCTGTATTACAAGTCCCGCTTCCTCATTTTTTCTCAATATTTCTTTTGCCTCTTCAACGCTAATATACCGCCCCAAATTGTTTTCTACATAATAATGGGCATGAGATCCGAATGAAAAGCAGGCCTCAACGGGTTTATCACAACCCCTGCCTATGTGTTTCGCAGTCACACGGCAGATGCATGGCGTGATCGCTATTGTCTTCTGGCTTTCAATGATCTGCATGGCATCTTCATAAGGAGCTATGGGCCAGTTAACGACTATCTCCCGGTTTATTGGTATGGCTCTCATTACGGGTGTTTTAAAAGCCTGCATAGTTTTGCCAAAAGCAGCATCAAAATATTCGTTCATATCTTCTGAGAGCGCCTTGTCCACGGTCCCGAGCTGAAACTCAAATATCCCGACAACGTACGGAATAGCACAATAACGCGCGCCGTCATCTTTTTTAATCCTGAAGAGAAGGCCTTTTTTTGCCATTTTTTCCATTTTATCTGCTGTTTCGGCTGGATCTAACCCGAGTCTTTTTGCCGCATCTTCAGGTTTTTCAAGCAGGGGTGAAAGTTTCACGAAGAATTCAGCCTCATCCTCGGTAAAGAGCCTTTTTAATATTTTAATCTCTATCCTGCTCTCCGTTTCAGGAAAACCGGTGGCAAGATCGTCAAGTTTTTTTCTCAATCTTTCATAAACATTTTCCATTTAAAATCCTCCTATTGAATTTTAATAAAAATCTTCGCTGTTAATTTCTGTATTTACTTAAAATGATATTTTGAAAAAAGACTCATCAAATTCAGGTTTTCCATCATAACGACTCATAAAGAAGCCGGGAAGCTGATCAATATTTTCAAACAAGGCCGGATCAACCATGATGCCTGCCTTGTGGAGCGCCTTAACAATTGATTCCGGCCTGGGCGGGCAGCCCTTGATCGGGATCATCTCATTTATATCTGGATTTTCCTTGTTCGCCTGATAGATGCACTTCCCTAGCAGAATTGTTTTTTTCATGCCCTTTGTCGGCTTCATCGACTTTCCTGTGAGTACTTCCACACCGTCCCAGGGCTCTCCCTTCCATGCATATCTTATTGCCGTAAGTACCAATCCGTTTACCCCAGAACAGTAGGTGCACATGGACAGGTCATACTTGCGGTAAGATACTCCCCTGATTCCCATCTTCGCGAGAGGAAGAGGCAAAAATCCGTCTCCCGTTTCGCTGTACTGGAAATCATATTCATGCCGGAAAGCAACCGATTCAATTTTTTCACCGACAGTCTCAATATCTGAAAGGTCACATGGCCTTTCCCTGTTCTTAGACGCATTTAACAGATGCGGAACCTCGGAACCTTCGTATCCGAGAATCTTTGCGCCGACGAGATCGGCGGACAGCACATCGGAGGATGCCACTAAAAGATTGCTTCTCCGGATGCGACCGTCGAAACTGGGCCCCCTTTCATTCGTATAAATTCCATCCAGGATAGTCAGCATTGGAGGCATTCTATCTGCAAGTCTTGCCACCATGAAATTCAGGTCTTTTTCGGCATCAGCGCTGTGACAGAGCTTGCGTGATTTTATATCGATTGTCCCTTTAAGATTTTTAATCCCGAGGCTTACGACCGTTTGATTGTGAGACTTCATGACAGGTATATCAACTACAAAGTCGCTGTGTAAAATATCGGTATTGAATGAAAGAGCTACTCCGTCCCCAAGATCAACCTTTTCAAAGGGGCGTTCAAAAACATTTATATACCTGACACCGTATCGTTTATTCAATTCCTTATATCCGAGACTTTCAAAAGCATGAGCGGGAGTCGCGGTGTCATTGGGTTCCATCGTGACCGTTCCTTCGCCGATAGTTATATCGTCAATCCCTCTTTCTTTTAAAAGCACAACCATATCTTCAATTATTCTTGAAGTTGTTATTACTCCCCATTTGGGGAAATTAACAGCGCGTGTCCAGAAAACAATATTCGGTTTTATGAAAACCTTTGCCTTCGAAGGAAGATGATCAAGACCATGCGAAAGCTCAACGACTTTTTTTACGGATTCATATGGTTTTTCATATTTTACAACAGCAACTACCGGTTTTTTCATGCAATCATTCTCCTCTGTCTTTTACTCAATAATTTAAATCTGACGGCTTCATAAAAGTTATATTTTCTCACAAAGGCACTAAGAACACGAAGGAAAAACCCATTTAATATTAATATGTCAACTTTGTGATCTTTGTGGCTAAGTGTGGAATCCTGACTTTTTATGATACCGTCAAATTCCTTTTTTTTCGTATTCTTCAAGAAAAGCGGGAATAAACTTATTAATATCCTCCACCACACAAACATCCGATTCATTGAAAATCGCCGCTTTCGGATCCTTGTTTATCGCTACCACAAAACCCGAACCGCGCATTCCCGCAAGATGCTGTGAAGCGCCTGAAATACCACAAGCCACATAAAGATCGGGCGCCACCCGGGCTCCCGTCAATCCTATCTGCTGTCTGTATTCAAGCCATCCCCTGTCAACCACTATTCTTGAGCCGCCTACGGCAGAACCCGCAAAAACAGCCGCAAGCCTGTTTATAAGATCAAGATTTTCTTTTTCCCCTATCCCGTTACCCGCAGAAACAATCACTCTGGCTTCGGAAATTGAAGAATCCTGAAGTTTAGACCGCCTGATGCCTTTTGCCCTGATAAATTCCGGAGCATACTCAACTCTCCTTGTTTCCACTTTTCCGGGACTCGTATTACCAGGTTTATACGGCACAAATGAACCCGGCTGAACAGTTATAATCAGAGGTTCTGAATCCGCGGCTATATGAGCGTCAATTTTTCCGAAAAACATCTGTCTTCTGAAGCATATTTTCCCCTCATCTTCGCCCATATCTTCAACACCTGTGATGAATGCGGCCTTCAACCGGACCGCAAGGCATGAGGCGACATCAAGCCCGCGCGGAGTATGCCCGGCGATAATAAATGAAGGGGAAAATTCCATCGCGAGATTGTATATGACTGTCTTGTATATTTCAGGATTGTACAATGCAAGCTCATTTATTTCTATTGCGATGGCATCCAGTCCCATTTTTTTAGTTATTTCAGAATAAAGCTTTTCTATTCCTCTCCCCAGGATAATAATCTTTATTTCGGCAGGGCAATACTGCTTGATTTTATCGGCACAGGAAACAAGCTCAAAGACAATAGATTTTGCCTTGTCTTCGTTATGTTCCGCGATAATAAATATGGGTTTGCGTCCTTGTTTACTCATTACCGCCATCATGTAATAAATGCTTTTTGATTCAATATCCGGATAAGTTCCGCCGCTTTTTCATGCACAGATCCTGAAAGAACATATCCTACCCTTCTCTTTTCAGGAATTGTCAGCCGTAAATTCCTTTGCCCCGGCACTGATTTTGTGTACAGATCCGAGTTGATTGTCCTTATCTCGGCCCTGTTTGCCCGGAGAACGTTTGAAAGTGACGGATAACGCGGTTTATTGATGCCTCCCTGAATCGTGATAAGAGCGGGAAGAGTCATTTCGAATGATTCAACCAGCCCGCCATCCAGTTCTCTCTCAACATAAATGCTTTTCATGTCCGGCGATATCTCCTGTTTTACGACAAAGGATACGCATGGCAGTCCGGCCATTTCTGCGGCAAGTGGGCCGACCTGTCCCTGCATATAATCTTCCGATACAGCTCCGGCGAAAATAATGTCGTAACGATTGTCCTTAATATATGAAGCAATACAGGAGGCAGTTAAAAAAGGGCTGACATATCCGTCCGGGTCATGAGAAATATGAATCCCCGCATCCGCTCCCATCCCGAGAGCTCTTATTATGGCATCCTTCGGGTTTTCAGGCCCTACGGAAAGAACATCTATCTCAACAGATTTGTATCTGTCTTTTATGGAGAGCGCTTCTTCGAGCGCTGATTCATCAAAGCGATTCATCTTATAAGAAAATGTTTCCCGGCGTATCCAATCCCTTGAATCACTTATGGTAAACGAACTGTCGGATTCGGGAACCTGCTTGACACATACGAGTATTTTCATTTCAGATTGATTTTGCCTTTTATCGTTGATGGGTCAGCTAATAAGCTCAAAGTCAGGCTGTAAATTAAATTATTAATATACCCTTGTCAAGAAAAACGAACGTTTGCTCGTTTTTTCTTGACACGCCGTGCAAACACATATAGCTTTTTACATTAACCGGGAGGCGGGATTACAATGAGCGAATTGTTAATGGTCAGGCACGGGCAGGCATCCTTCGGGGATAAAGATTACGATCGTCTTTCCCCTGCCGGAACAATGCAGGCAAAGTTGCTGGCAAAGCGTCTTCTTAAAATGAAGCAGACTTTCGATGCGGTCTATTCCGGAACAATGGAACGGCAAAAAAACACTGCCCTGGAGCTGACGGATTGTTTTTCAAAATCGGGTTTTCCCGTCCCGGATATTGGCGTATCAGCGGATTTTGATGAATACGATTCTTTTTCAGTCTGGGATTCTCAAATTCCGCTTATGCTGAAAGAGGATCCGGGGCTTTCATTTATAATTGAGAAGGCTCACAGGGACCGAAAGTCATTCCAGAGGATATTTGAAGCGGTTATGTTGAGATGGGTGTCCGGCAACTATGACCAAAAAGGAGTTTCCACATGGGCAGACTTCAAGAAGCGTGTCATAAACGGCATTTCAAAAATAATGGAAATCCGCGGTTCCGGCAGGAAAATTATTTTATTTACTTCAGGAGGCCCTGTTTCAGCAGTTGTCCAGTATGTGCTCGGGCTCTCGGACGAAAAAACAATTGAACTGTCATGGCAGGTTATAAATTCATCAGTCACCCGGTTTAAATACAACTCAAACGGTATAATACTTTCCGGTTTCAATGACATCGCACACATAGAAAAGGTAAACGAAGGCAATCTTATTACTTATCGATAAATCGGCAATCCGTCTCGGGCTAATAAAATGTCCGATATAAAAAAGGAGTCTTGTATGAATTTTGAAGTATCCGACAAAATGAAAATAATTATCGGGATGATAAGTGAATTTGTAGACAAGGAACTCATTCCGATGGAACAGGATTTTCTTTCCAAACCATTAAAAACCCTTCTCCCTGAAATTGAAAATAAAAGAGAACTGGTGAAAAAAATGGAGCTTTGGGCACCTAACCATCCGAAAGAATACGGTGGAATGGGGCTTGATCTTGTCGAGCATGCCCTTGTTTCGGAAGCTCTCGGCCGCTCCCCCTTAGGTCATTTTGTTTTCGGCTGCCAGGCTCCCGATGCCGGCAATATTGAAATACTCAATATGTTCGGAACGGCTGAACAAAAGGAAAAATATCTGCGCCCGCTTGTTGAGGGAAAAATCAGAAGCTGTTTTTCAATGACAGAGGTTGACATGCCGGGCTCAAATCCCGTCATGCTGGAGACAACAGCGGTAAAAGACGGAACTGACTATGTAATTAACGGCCAGAAATGGTACTCATCTTCAGCAGACGGCGCCGAATTCGCTATTGTCATGGCAGTAACCAACCCTGAAGCTCCGCCGTATCTGCGCGCAAGTATGATTATTGTCCCTACGAATACCCCCGGATTCAATCTTGTCAGAAACATTTCCGTAATGGGACATGCGGGCGAAGGATATTTCAGTCATGGTGAAATACTATATCAGTCCTGCCGCGTACCGCAGATAAACCTTCTGGGAGCTGAAGGACACGGATTCGTCATAGCTCAGGAAAGGCTCGGCCCCGGCCGGATACATCACTGCATGCGCTGGATCGGCATCTGCAACAGGGTTTTTGATCTCATGTGCTCCAGGGCTGTACAAAGAGAAATATCCGCCGGCAAAACTCTTGCGACAAAACAGATCATTCAGTCGTGGATAGCCGAGTCGGCCGCTGAAATCCAAGCCGCGCGGCTGATGGTGTTGCATGCGGCATGGATGATAGAAAAGGTCGGAGCAAACGCGGCCAGAAAAGAAATATCACTGATAAAATTCATGGTCGCGGGAGTCATGCAGAAAGTTATAGACAGGGCATTGCAGGTGCACGGCGGCCTTGGCATGACGGATGACACCATTATTTCATTCTTCTACCGCCATGAAAGGGCGGCAAGAATATATGACGGTGCCGATGAAGTCCACAAGATATCGGTAGCAAAGCGGATACTGAAGGAGTACGAAGGCAAAAAGATCAAATAACATAAAATGGCACGTACATGAATTACTCCGCTTTTAAAAAAACCATATCAAGCTACACTAATGACTTTTGCAATGATGACTTTCTTGAAAACCGCAGAAACATCCGGATCAAGAAGGATAGCACTGTTGCAAAAAATCTCGAAAAAATATTCGATGCGACCCTTAAAATAAGCAATAAAAAAGGTTTTCAGGCAATGACCATGCGCGATTTAAGCGCTGAAGCGGGCTTAAGTATGGGAGCGCTCTATTCCTATTTTTCATGTAAGGAGGATCTGCTGAAAATGCTCCAGAGTCAGAGACGCTCCGTTACAAAAAGGATTCTCGAAGAGCACATCAATCGTGAAACCGGAATTGCTGATAAACTCCGCACAGCGATAAGGATACATCTCTATCTTAGCGAAGCAATGCAGCCGTGGTTCTATTTTTCATACATGGAAACAAAAAATATCTCCGGCCCGGAGCAGGCAAAAGCGATTGAAAGCGAACTTTATACTGAAAAGATATTCGAGCAGATATTGAATGAGGGAGAAAAATCGAAAGTCTTTATCCACAGAGACCATCAGCTCACCGCAAGCATAATAAAGGCTATGCTGCAGGACTGGTACCTAAAACGCTGGAAATACGCCAAAAGAAATATTTCCGTCGAGCAATATGAGAAATATCTGATAAGCATTATCGAAACCTTTTGTCTTTCCGCCAGATTCAAAGAATCAAGAGGTGAAAATGGATTACATTGATGACGCAACAACCGTCAGAAAGGGAGAAGAGCTCGATACAGCCCGGATCGAAGAGTTTATCAAAGATTCCATTCCTGGTTTAAACGGTTCTCTTAAAATAAACCAGTTTCCTAAAGGGCACTCAAATCTTACCTATCTTCTTTCAGTCGGAAATAGAGAATTTGTCTTAAGACGCCCGCCTTTCGGAAGAAAGGCCAAATCGGCGCACGACATGGGCAGGGAATACAGGATTTTAAAAGCTCTCAGGCCGGTATACAAATATTGCCCGGAACCTTTCATTTATTCCGAAGACGAAACAATAATGGGCTGCCCTTTTTATATAATGCAGAGAATACGGGGTATTATACTGCGCCGTGACTTTCCGGCAAATATTGTTCTTGAGCCTTCTCAGGTTAAGGAGCTTTATCAGAAAGTTCTGAATATACAGTACGAACTCCACTCCATAGATTATAACGGGATCGGCCTCGGAAATCTTGGAAAGCCTGACGGCTACGTAAAACGGCAGGTTACAGGCTGGTGCGAACGTTACAGGGCGGCAAAAACGCCTGACGCCCCGGACGCTGAAAAAATCATGACCTGGCTTGAGGGGAATATGCCGGCCGACGCAAAAAAATCCGGTATCATCCATAATGACTTCAAGCTCGACAACATAGTTTTAGATGAATCGGATCCGATGAATATTGTTGGAGTGCTCGACTGGGAAATGGCTACAATCGGCGATCCTCTCATGGATCTCGGGAGTTCTCTTGCTTACTGGATACAGAAAGATGACCATCAGGATATGCTGGCCATCCGAATGATGCCGACAAACATCGAAGGAGCTCCGACGAGAAAGGAGCTTGTAAAACTCTATTCCGAACTGTCAGGACTTGAAATCGGGAATTTTGACTTTTATTACTGCTTCGGTCTCTTCCGGCTCGCCGTAATAGCCCAGCAGATCTACTACCGTTATTATCATGGCCAGACAAAAGACGAACGCTTTAAAAACATGATAATAGGAGTGCATGTACTGGAAAATACCGCACGCCGCATTGTTGAAGAGAAATAGCGGGCGCAATCCTCGATTATATCAGCCTGATATAATCACGGCATCAACTGCGACAATACTCTTTTTCCCGGCAATCAGGGGGTTAATGTCTATCTCCCTTATATTCGGGTTTTCATATCCGAGATCCCCCAGTCCAACCAATATTTTCGCAAGTGCTTCTCTGTCTACAGGTGGATATCCACGAAACCCATTTATGAGTTTCTGCGATTTAAGCCGCCCTATCATCGAAAGAGCCTCTTTATAGCTTACCGGCGCAACAGCAAAAACCGTATCTTTCAAAATCTCGGCGAAAACACCTCCGAGCCCCAGCATGACACACGGCCCGAACTGAGGGTCCCGTATCATCCCGGCAATAAGCTCCAGCCCTCCTTCCATTTGCTTCTGAACAAGGATTTCCCCTTTCCCGGCCATTTTAATATTCAGCTCGCCGAAAACCTTCTTTACTTCTTCACCGGAAGAGACCCCAAGCTTCACAAGCCCTGATTCCGTCTTATGTATTGCGCCGGGTAAAATTCCTTTCATTACAACAGGAAAACCAATGTGCCCGGCAGCATTGAGAGCATCTTCAAGGAAACCGGCCGTTTTCTCCTCAACCACTGGAATAGAATATCCGTCAAGAATTTTTTTCGAGAGATGTTCATCGAGGGCGCCTTTACTTTTTTTGAGTTCAGCCTTAAACTTTTCAGAAAATGAATACCTGGCCGCATGAGGCGTAATCTCTCTTTTCCCGGGTTTTTCCCTTTCAAACACGGCAGTCATGCATTCGACCGCCCTGTAAAGCTCCCGGTATACCGGAACTCCGAGCGCTTGAGTCTCCATCCGGAATTTTTTCGCCTTTCCGGCCTCTCCGAGCAGCCAGCAGAACATCGGTTTGCCGGATTTATGCACAATGTTAACCAGACTTGAAATATCAAAATTGAGCGCGAATCCGCCCGCGTAAAAATGCAGGAGTATGGCGTCAACATTCGGGTCATCACAAACGGCTTTCATTGCTTCGCTATATGCTTTTTCGGAACCGCCCTTCTCAACGGCAGGCCAGAGATCAACAGGGTTTGCAACCGGCATCCATTCCGGATTGATTTTTTTGAGCGCATCCTTTGATGATTCTGAAAGTTCTGCTATTGAAAGCGAAGTTTTTTCTATAAAATCAGAAGATACAATTCCCGCGCCTCCGCTGAATGTCAAAACCGCAACACCTCCCGTGACCCTGCGGGGAACTTCCGGATACATAGAAAGCGCCCGGCATAGATCGGTCATCTGTTTAAAATCAACCGCTTCCACAACTCCTGCCTGGGCCAGAGCCCCGCTAATAACAGCGCTGTTTCCCGCAAGGCTTGCCGTATGGCTCATTGCGGCCGCAGCCCCTTTTTCGCTTTTTCCGCCTTTTAGAACAACAATCGGCTTCCGTGAACTCCTGCATATCTCCAGAAAGCGCCGTCCGTTTGAGAAAGACTCAAGATACAATCCTGCGACAGAGGTTTCAGGATCTTCAAGCAGATATTCAAGCAGCTCGCATTCATCTACATCCACCTTGTTTCCTATAGAGCAGACCTTGCTTATTCCCATTACGCCGTGGGACATTAAATCTATTATGAAACCCGCCGAAAGCATTCCGCTCTGAACAATAAGAGATACATTTCCCTTGATAAATTCATAGTTCCATAGCGTAGGAGATACAAAAGAAAAAACCTTCTTTGAAATAAAATCAACAAGGCCCATGCAGTTCGGTCCCCAGAGCCTGATTCCGGTCTTTTCACATATTTCCTTCAATTCGCTTTGCATCGACTTGCCGTTCTCTCCTGTTTCGGCAAACCCCCCTGATTCAATCATGACTCCCGGAATCTTTCTTTGAACACATTCACGTATTACAACCGGCACAAGTTGTGCCGGAACAAATACAATTGCAAGATCAACCGGATCAGGCACATCCATAACCGATGGATAACATTTAAGCCCTTCTATTTGAGGATAAGCCGGATTAACAGGATAGATTTTCCCTTTGTATCCGTTTAACAGGTTTTTAAGTATGAAGTTTCCTCCTTTATATGGATTGGAGCTTGCTCCAATCAGCGCAATTCCCTTTGGCTTGAAAAAAAATTCCATTAATATTTCCTTTCCCACTATTTGCTCTATTAGTTCTGAAATCCGGACTTCCAACGAACTCGTCAATTTTTTTGAACCGGTTGGAAGTAATATGCGAACGAATTTGAGATTTTTGGGATCCAGATTTTTAAATTACTGAGCGTTAAAAATCACAAGGCTTTGAGGGCGTTAGCCCCAATATTCTTGTGATTTAGCAAAGTGATTTAAAAATCCCCAAAAAGCTCATTAAGTGAGTATATTAAGACTTCCAGCCTGTTCATTTAAAACAGGTTGCCGCAAAGCGGTATAGATTGCTTTTTACGAAGCCGTCTGCTTTGTCAAGTTAAAACGAACAATCGTTCGCTTTTTGTTGACATTCTTTCCTTAAGTTTCGTATCGTTAAACAAATACAGTTGTAAAATGTTGCCTAGTTAAAAATCATTTTTCACACGAAGTCACAAGGTCACAAAGATTTTTTATTGAAATTATTAAGTTTCTTATTTGTGGTCTCGGTGTGCTTTATGTGAGACGGAAGTTCTTATATGCTTATATACGCCGTTGCCGATATTCATGGCCGTACAAACAGAGTCTCTTCGATACTTGATACCATTTCAAATATAAAGCCGGATCTGCTTGTTCTTGCAGGTGATATAAATTCATTGTTTAAACCTTCAAATAATATCGTGCCTTTTTTCAGCGACAATGACCTGCCGGTTCTTGCAGTCCGGGGCAATTCGGATTCAAAAAAAATTGCGAGTCTGTCTGCTCTCTCTTCAAATATTTCATTTTTACACTTTTCAGAAATTGTTATTAAAGGATTCTCTTTCACAGGAGTCGGCGGAACAATACCCGTTCCATTTTCCTCCCGTATCCAGTTTCGTGAAAAGCAGACAGCCAAAAAACTTGAACCGCTCGTAAAAAAAGATACGATCCTCATAGCTCATCCGCCGCCTTTCGGAACACTCGATAAGGTTATCGGCAAGTTTCATGCAGGATGCCGGAGCATGAACGAGATTATTTTAAAATGCCAGCCGCAGCTTTTTATATGCGGACATATTCATGAAAGGCCGGGAAGCGCCTTTTTGGGAAAAACACTTGTGGTAAACTGCAGCATCGGGATGAAAGGAAAAGGAGCTCTGATTAAGCTCAATGCTTCCAGACCGCCCATAGTTGAGATGTTGTGAATTGATGGATTCATAAAAAGTCCATCATCAGGCCGAGGGCGGGTAAGCCCCGGCCTGGGGTGAGGGTGGAACCGATTGAATTTACTTCAATCGGCGGGAGAGGGGAATCCCTTTCCCGCCAAGCGAAAAGTCGTTTTACTTTTTGCGAAGGTATCAAATTGATTATAAGCGCAAGCCGCAGAACCGACATTCCAGCTTTTTACACCAAGTGGTTTATGAACAGGGTCCGGACTGGTTTCTGCACAGTTCCGAATCCTTTCAATCCGAACCAGATTTCAGATGTTTCTCTTTCGCCTGAAAGTGTCGATCTTTTTGTATTCTGGACACGGAATCCCAAGCCGCTTATTACGCATCTGAAAGAACTTGATTCGAGGGGTTACAGTTATTATTTCCTTTATACCCTGATGGACAATCCCGGGATTCTTGATCCTAAAGCCCCCTGCCCTGAAATATCGATAGATACATTCCGGAAATTATCCGATGAAATAGGCCCCGGCAAAGTAATCTGGAGGTATGATCCAATAGTCTTAAGCAACATTACGGACATTCAATTCCACAAGCAGAAATATGAGCGTATTGCGGATGCGCTGCGCGGTTATACTTTCCGGTGCGTTATAAGTTTCGTTGACATATACAAAAAGATAGATGGAAGAATAAAAGGTCTGATTGATGCCGGTTTTTTTTTAAACGAATGGAATGATTCTAATTTACACGATTTTTTAAGCTCCCTGGTCGGGATTGCAGGAAATAACGGTATTGAGATAAGAAGCTGCGCTTCAAAAATAGACCTGACGAGCTTCGGTATCCCGGCAGGAAAATGCATCGATGATGTCTACATTTTCAATACTTTCGGGAAAAGGCTTGATTTAAAAAAAGACCCTTCCCAGAGGAAAAACTGTGGTTGTGTTTCAAGCAAAGATATCGGAATGTATGATTCCTGTATTTACGAATGCCGGTATTGTTATGCGACAAGCAGTTTTGAAAGGGCAAAAATAAACTATAAAAATCATGACCCGGACTCGCGGTTACTTCTACCTGTGACCACTTGAACCCTTGACTGTTTGAACCCATTTTGAATCAAATGGTTGCTATAACGTGAATATAAATATAATGTATCCGTACAAAGTTCAAAATTCAGACGGCAAAATAAAAAGCTCATTATGCAAGGCGCACAAATCTTGAGGAATGAAGCGTACATACTGGTACGCTGCAATGATTCACCCTGTTGAATCAGCCCTGCTGTTATTCAACAGGGCGGGGATGAAGTGCAACACAGCAGAATGACTTTTTAAGAAGCCGTCAGACACAATATGAAACCTGTCAAGATACCCATTGAAGATTTTATAGACCTGCACACCTTCAGGCCGGAAGAAGTTTCTGACCTTCTTTCCGAATATTTCTCAGAATGTCAAAAAAGCGGGATTTTCACAGTGTGTGTAATACATGGAAAAGGCCGGGGAGTTCTTAAAAAAGGCGTCGTGGAATTTTTAAAGAAAAGCCCTATGGCCGAATCGTTCAAAGATGCCTCTATAGAATCAGGCGGATGGGGCGCCACCATTGTCGAGCTTAAAAAAACAGGAAAAATTCCGATTATCTGATATACATCCGGTAGGAAAGGAGACAACAATGATTAACGAGTTTGAAACTGTCGTACTTAACAAAGAATTTCCGGAATACGGTTTGCGTCGAGGAGATATTGGAACCGCTGTGCATTGCTATAAGGGCGGGAAGGCATTTGAAGTTGAATTTGTAAGTGGAAAAGGTGGAACCATTGCGGTTATTACCCTTTAAGCAGATGATGTCCGATCTATGAACTCGAACGAGATACTTCATGCACGCGAACTTAAAGCCGCATTGTTAGTGCGTGAGTACATCAAATCCGTCCAATCACTCAAACCCTTGAACCCTTTTTCTTCATTTTTCCCCTTTGTTTATTCCCTCTCACGCCTTCCGACTCTTGAAGACACGCCAATCTTTGTGGCGGAACGCCTCTTGCCTATTTTTTTATTCATGGACAAACCATAGATGATATAGCTATAAAATCATAAAGTTAACCGTCACATCAAAATTTCGGAAGATTCCAGATGCGTCCTGCCGGACGCATTATATAAATGCAACAGTTTGGCCGGAAATTATTATCCATTTCGTAATTCCCGCGAAAGCGGGAATCCAGATTAAAAAGTCAGTCTACGCCTTGTTTGAGCCCCATAGATCATGGCAGAACTTAGGCGGCAGGATGTGGCAAAATACATAAGGAGCCGGTTGAACCAGCCACAAGAAGATTGATTTTTTTTGGCTTCTTTGATAATTTTGAGACCAGCTATTAGGACGGCTGCGAAGGCATTATATTTTACGCTTAAAATGATAGAAACGCATAAAAACATGGGCATCCCAGTGGAAGCCACGAATTTCTTGGGCGCAAATAATTGCAATGCGTAATATTTTGGTGTACGACTACTTTGGAATCGATCTTAAGGCGGTTTGGAAAGTCGTTGAGCGCGATTTGCCTTAGCTAAAACTACGGGAGTCCGTTATTCCAGAAGGTCAGGGGAAATCTCCCTTTTCCCCTTGACATTACTTATCATGGATGTTCCCTAACCACGTCTCATGCGAGAAAAAAATTCGGGATAAGCATGACGGAGACTCCAATAAGCGCAAATAGCCTTCATTTAAGAAACATCGGAACCTAACGCCCCGCCATTTGAGTTAAGCTATGTGAGTCAAGCTGTCTACCGTCCCATCATGTTCCAGTTTTATTGTGAAAGATTTGCCGATATCGTCCCAGACTCTCCATAAACTCCAATCCTTCTCACCGAGAGTCTTATCGGAGACGTGAACAGTGAATATGTCTACATCTACCTTTTTTATCGAAACCGGCAGCGTTTTATCGCCGATGGTAATCGTCTTGTGATCGCCTGATATTTTGATTATCACCTTTTGATTATTCAATGGGTTCTGCCATGTCCCGTCAAGGTTCGCGTAATCGGAATCTATAGATGTTGAACAGCCTACGAAAATCAGGATTAACGCAAAACATGCCAGTCGAACTAATACATTAAAATTAACAACCTTCATTTTTCTGTACCTCCATCTGATAGTTTTGAGATGAAACAATTGACGGCTTAACAAAATTTCAATTCTCTATGTGGCGCTTTTCTTACTTGGTGGTACTGCTTGTGGCATACAGCATTAACAGATCATTGAATTCACAGCTTTTGTGAAGCTGTCTGAACTCTGAACCGCAATTTCTTTTAAAAATATAATTATTATTTACATAAAATACTATATAATGAATTCTATTTATATTTTGATTATAGTTAAACAAACTAAAAGTCAACAAAAATTTTAGGAGTCATAGAGGTAGTCTTTAGGGGACATCCATAAACGTTTGCGGTATCTGTGTCGTTGGAATATTTTATCTTCATGGCTTAAACCTCATTAAAATCCCTATCAAGGAAAGCATTGTGAATCGTTTCTCCGTCTTCAAGCAATACAACATGCAAATATTTTCCTTCCTCTTCCATCTGTTTTTTTAATTCTTTCTGTCACATTTTTATGCCCCGAGGGTTTTGCGTATTTTATGGTCTGGTTTTAGTAAAGTCATTCCGCCGGCTTATTTTACTGCCTTATCCCCGAACTGTTCACGCAGTTTGTATTTCAAAACTTTGCCGGAAACATTCATCGGAAACTGTTCTACGATTTCCAGCAACCGAGGTATTTTGTAGTGGATTCCCGTTTTCACGGGAATGACGACTTTTGCAATTACCTCATATTGACAAATGATTTATAATTTGACATATGAACATCTGTTCATATATTGGGAGGTAGAAATGGATATCTGTCAGGAAAAAATAATACATATGGATAACGTCAAAATCGCTGCTGAGAAGATTCCGGAATCACGAATAATTGATTCGCTTTCAGAAATATTTAAATCTCTCAGTGATCCGACCAGATTAAAAATAGTTATTGCACTATCGGCTTGTGAACTTTGTGTTTGTGATATAGCCGCCGTATGCAAAATATCCGAGTCAGCCATTTCGCACCATTTGAAAACACTTCGCATGTTAAAAATTGTTCAGTTCAGAAAAGAAGGGAAAATAGTCTATTACAGGCTTGACGATGAACATGTTAATTCTCTTATAAAACAGAGTATTGCTCATGTTTCGGAATAGCTGGATTCCCGCTTTCGCGGGAATGACAAACGATACGTTTTCAAGATCACAGGGAACTCAAAGATCTAAATGAATATTTTAAATATGTCATTCTTAGCGCCTTTGAGTCTTTGTGAGAAAAATTATTTTTTTACGGAATAATCATATTATGAATGCTGTAATCGGTATACTTGAATCTTCATGGCACATGTTTCTTGATTCATCAATATACATGCTTTTCGGCTTATTCTGCGCCGGGCTTATTTACGCCTATTCAAAAACAGAAGTGATCGGAAAATATCTTGGAAAAGGCAAAGTCCGCCCGGTCTTTTTATCCGCTCTCATCGGAATACCGATGCCTCTTTGTTCCTGCGGAGTCGTTCCTGCCGCAGCCGGATTGAAAAAACAGGGCGCCAACAACGGAGCGACCCTCTCATTTTTAATATCGACACCTGAAACCGGAGTAGATTCAATACCTTTGACATACGCCCTTATGGATCCTCTAATGGCTGTAATCCGCCCCGTGGTTGCATTCATATCTGCTGTTACTGCAGGACTGACAGAAAACTTCACCGGGAAGGAGGAAGCAACAGGCAAATTGCAATTAAATGAGATGCGGGGGGCTTGCTGCAGCAAATCATCCATTTCAGACAAAAAGCCCGGATTTATAAAATCATCAAGAATATACGGCGGATTGAAATACGCTTTCGTAGATCTTCTCGGGGATATCGGAAAATGGTTTCTGATCGGGTTACTGATCGCCGGCCTTATATCATATTTAATACCTGAAAATATGATTGAAAACTATCTGGGGAACAACTTTCTTGCCATGTTCGTCATGCTGATCACCGGCGTTCCGATGTACGTTTGCGCCACATCATCGACTCCTATAGCCGCGGCTCTTGTTTTAAAGGGCTTAAATCCAGGTGCTGCTCTTGTTTTCCTGCTTGCAGGTCCCGCGACAAACATAGCTTCCCTTGGCATGGTTTATAAAATGCTCGGGAAAAAGGCTCTTGTGATTTACCTTTTATCCATTTCCACCTGCGCTCTTGTATTTGGCTTTTTAACGGACTTGCTGTATAAAGGTTTTGGTATTTCGGCAAAGGCGTCTATAGGTAAAACGGCGGAATTGATTCCGGTACAGACTGAAATCGCTGCCGCTGTCATATTGACCATACTGCTTATAAATGCGATCATCAGGGAGTACAGAACACCTGCTGCGTGCGCATGCGCAAACAATATATGAGGGTTCAAGGGTTCGAGGGGCATGAAAATTGTATCGATAGCAACAAGCAAAAAAAAAGGAACCAGAAAATCCTGTGTAAAAAAGGCCGAGCTTATTTCTGATCATGGCATAAGCGGTGATGCTCATGCCGGCAAATGGCACAGGCAGGTCTGTTTTCTTGCAGCGGAAAGTATAGAAAAGGCAAGAAACAGAGGACTTGACGTCACTTTCGGAGATTTTGCGGAAAATATCGCAACAACCGGCATAGACTGGAAAAACATTCCTGTCGGAACACAACTTAAGCTCGGCGAAAAAGCCCTTGTCGAAATCACCCAAATCGGGAAAGAGTGCAAAAAGAAATGTGCGATCTTTTATCAGGCCGGAGATTGCATAATGCCAAGAGAAGGGGTCTTCGCAAAAGTGCTTGAAGGAGGAATCATTCGTTCCGGAGATAAAATAACGTTTATTTTATCAGGCAATCAGGTTTTACAATGGAAGAATGGAACAGACATTCCTGCAAGGCATCTCCTGATAGGCGAAGAGCCTCTTTCCATACGGATACAAGGCAAGCCCTATTCGGTTGTCATGCGGACACCGGGCGACGAAATTTCCCATGTTGCTGGTTTTTGCCTTGCCGAGGGGATAGTCGATTCCGTCGATGATTTCAAAACTCTCGCCTTCTGCGATGGTGAAGAAACAAATGTTGTAACGGTCACTCTAACTCCATCAAGAAATAAAGCGGTATCGGATCTGCTCGAAAGAAAAGGCTTTATCAGTCAGACAAGCTGTGGATTGTGCGGAAAGGAGCTCATCAAGGATATCAATCAAACAATCCGTCCCTTGTTGGATAGAATTAAAATTGACATTAACAAGGCCCTGCTTTGCCTTGAATCCCTTTCTGAACACCAGCCATTGAGAAAGGAAACGCATTCATCCCATGCTGCCGCTCTTTATACTTCAGACTGCAAACTGCTTGCGACTGCTGAAGATGTCGGCCGCCATAATGCTCTTGATAAAGCAATTGGAAAGCTTTTTCTTGATGGAAAACTTAAGAAGGCCTCATTGTTAGTTCTTTCTTCGCGGGTAAGCTTCGAACTTGTCCAGAAAGCGGCCAGGGCGAATATACCTGTCATACTTGCCATATCCCGCCCTACCGATCTTGCTGTAAAACTGGCAACAGAGCTTAATATCACAATAGCGTGCCTTGCAAGAGATGGAGGTCTTTTTATTTACTGCGGGGAAAAAAGGCTGAAAAGATAGCTTATATTTATTTTTCTTAAAACAGGGGGAAAAATGAATAGAAAACCCATGTCTCTTACAATCGTTTTTATTGTGCTGACATTGGCTATGCTAATACCTCTCAGAGCATCTGCCGATTTGGTAACATATCAGAAAGAATATTCATACCAGGCCAGCGAGGCTGACAGCAAAATATCCTGTCGTACGATCTCCCTGGAACAAGTCAAGAGCCTTCTGCTCGAAGAATTGGGCACATACCTTGAGAGAAATACCGAGGTTGTCAATTATGAAGTAACCAGAGACCAGATTATCGCTTTAACCGCAGGTATAGTGAGAGCTCAGATCATTACAGAGAAATGGGATGGTCAAACATACTACATCGTTGCTAAAATTCAGGTTGATCCAAAAGAACTGGAGAAATCAATCGCCAGTTTAAAAGAAGAGCGGCAGAATATAAGCGAGCTGGAGGAATCCAAAAAAAGAACAAAGGAATTATTATTGGAAGTCGAGAGGTTAAAACAGAAACTTAAGACTGCGCCTGACACCAGCCAAAAACAAGAAGAACAAAATAAATATATTGCCTTAACAAAAGAGTTGAATGCCGTTGACTGGTTCGACAAGGGGAATTCCATAATGGTTTCCGGTCAACTCCAGGATGCAATTACAGCCTTCAGCAAAGCCATAGAGCTGAATCCTGAATATGCAAGGGCCTATAGCGTTCGGGGCTTAGCATATGCCAAGGCAGATCAACCACAAAAAGGAATCAACGATTGCAATAAAGCTATTGAATTGATGCCAAATAATGCAGGAGCTTACATCAATCGTGGTTTTGCTTATTTTAAAAGCCGTTATTATGATCAGGCAATTAATGATGTTAACAGAGCAATAGAAATAAATCCCAAAAGTGATAGGGCTTATCAGGTAAGAGGTCTTTGCCATCTTGCAGAAAAGGCATATTCACAGGCAATTGAGAATTTCGACATGGCAATAAAACTCAATCCCAATTGGGGATATCCATACAGCAATCGCTGTCTGGCATATCACATGTCCGGAAAAGCCGGTTTGGAAAATATAAAGGATTGTGACAGGGCAATTGAAATAAATCCATATAATAATGAGTTTTATGTCAATCGCGGTATTGCGTTCATTAATTTAAAAAAATATCCGGATGCCTTGGCTGATTTGAATAAAGCAATTGATATGAATTCAAAATATGTGAGAGCCTATTTTAACAGGGGAATTGTTTTATATCACCTTAATAACTTTCAGGAAGCAATTAATGACCTAAACTTATTTATTGGATCAAATCCCCATTTTGCGCTTGAGAATGCTTATTATTTTCGTGCTCTTTCATATGAAAAGCTTAATCGGAAAGAGGAGCTCTTTGCGGACATGGAGGCTGCAGCAAAATTGGGTAATCCACGGGCTATTAGATTTTTGAAACAGAACAGAAACCGTTAACACGATAAAAGCAGAGTATAGTAAATGTCATAAATATGTTCCGTTTGGGTATGTGTGCGTAAAAAGATCCACAGAAACAATTATATGCCCTTCGTCAACGGCGCCATATTCGCATCCATGGAAACAGTGCAGCCCCAGTGGATAGACGCCCACGAAGCCTTTTATAGCCTGCGCCTGTACAATATTTATAGACTGTCCGAGGGCGTTCTTAAAAGACCGTGACGAATTTTCTGCGGTTCGCATACGCACACATACCCAAACAGGTTGATGGTTTCAATCTGAATATTATTCTGACAACCACAATAGAATACGCCCGCTGTTTCCAGTTCAATCCTATGGATACTTCAGATGGTTGACTTCAGACGGTTGATTGACACTCCATAAAATAACGATAAAATGCAGCCACAACCAGGGAGTGACGGATATTCCCTTC
>JAWOHP010000103.1:0-15465 GCA_046485065.1 Desulfobacterales bacterium
AGATGAGCAGGAGTTGCTGCGGCGGTCCATCGGAAGCGGGCGGAAGCACTGCGGGCGGAAGCACTGCGGGCGATGTCGAGCAGCGGTTGGCGAAATTCGCGCATGGGCTGCATGGCGCGTGCGCCGTCGGCCACGGAACCAGCATACATGGCGACGAACAGAACAAACGGCCGTCCGTGCAGTGTATGGACGGAATCCCCGGAATTTTTTCTTCTATTGATGAGAAAATTTCAACTCTTTTTATTGAATCAATGCCAAGATCGGCTTCAAGGTCCATATCGAGTCCCAGTGTTTCGACCGGATATCCTGTCAGATGGCTTACCGTTGACAACAAGGCATTTTGAATATCACTTCCGTTATTACATGATACAGTTTCATTTTTAGAAAAAACAGTCTCTTTCTGGCGGATTTGAATCTCCTGTTCCATCTCATCAAAGACATGGTTTTTATCTGAATTATCAATAACAGTTGTATTTATTTGAGAGTCGGGTGAAGTTACGAACAAATGTTTAGTGCTTTCCATTATCTTCTGGAGGGCACGACCGGCTTCAGTCTGGGTTTCCAGAAATTTCATGTGGGTTTCGGCAGTCTGTAGGTGAAGAGACTGCATGGTTTTGATTCCTTCCTCGACTATTTTGAAAGCATGTTCAAGAAAATCGGACTTATTCGTATTGTGTGATGATATTTTATCTTTTATCATGGGTTCGTCTGATCTTATCTCCTGTTTAACTTGATTTTCTTCAGGCGACTTTTTTTGAGAATATGAAGGGGGTCTATTATCAACTTTTTGTTTCCAGTAATTTGCGCCTGATACAGAGATGCTCATGGGTCGCTTTTCGATTTTTAAAGGCGGCCGCTCCCACTTGCAAAGGTCTACATAGTGCCCCTTTGATGCTACGTTACATAAGACTTTGGCAAGATCTGTTAATCCGAAATTTCTTCCGGAAGAGCTGTCCAAGGAAACCGCGTTGAATTCACATCCTTTTAGAATTGATTTTACAAGCCCTGTTAATACTGTTCTGGGGCCGATCTCGATAAACGTGCTTATACCGCTGTCAAACATGTTTTTGATTTGACCTTCAAAATTTACCTGGTTTAAGAGCTGTTCACCAAGTAATTTTTTGACAGATTTATGATCGGCGGGATACGGTTTCCCCGTTGTATTCGAAAAAACGGCTATATCCGTTGGATTGATGCAGACATCCATTAATGTCCGCTTGAAAGGTTTTAAGGAATCTTTGACTTGGTTCGTGTGAAAAGCTGCTGAAACGGGAAGAATCCTGGTTAACAATCCCTTCTCAGTACATATCAGCTGCACCTTTTTAATTGATTCTGCCGGCCCGGAGAGAACAGTCTGATCAGGACTGTTTATATTTGCAATGATAACCTTTTCATCCTGTATAATATTATGAAGCGCGGAAACCGGGGCGCTGACAGCCATCATGGCGCCATTCCCGGTTGATGATTTCGCCATATGGCGACCTCTTGAGACAGAGAGCCTGACAAATGTCTCTGAATCAATCCAGCTGGCGGCAAAAAGGGCCGTTACTTCACCGAAACTATGGCCACATGCAGCATCAGGCTTTATACCGAATCTCCCGAGAACTTCCAGCATGGCCATGCTTACCGCCCCGATGGCAGGCTGGGCAAACTCTGTTTTCCGCAGACATTCTTCCTGAGATTTCTTCGCGGCATCAGTTGAAGCCGGAACGGGATAAATATAGTCTGTCAGCAATACCCGCTTGCTGAAAATTCTGTTGGCGTTTTCCATGGTTTCAAATGCTTCGGGAAATATGCATATGATATCACGCCCCATATCGATATACTGGCTTCCCTGGCCCGGAAAAGCGAACGCGATCTTCCCGGTTTTTACAGATTCGCCATAAAATATGTTATTTGTGTTCCATGAAGTTTTATCACGGTTACGTTCCATGATATCAAGACAGTTTTCCAGTAAACCCGGAATTTCTCCAAATGCCTGATCCTGAAGTTTCTTGCTCCGTTCTGCAACAAAAAGAATCCTGTGAGAATCTTTTGAAGAAAAACTGTTTCTTGTTTCTGAAGCTTCAAATGCAAATTTGTCTTTCGAAAAATCCTGTTCGATTCTATGTTTAAAATCAGAAACGCGTTTTACAAGCTCAATATATGTAGGAGCGGATAATGCTATTATTTCGACCGCTCCGTCCCATGCGGCTTCCTGCTTGGATTTTTTGTATTCTTCGAGTACAGCATGAAAATTGCTCCCCCCGAAACCGAAAGAGCTGACTCCGCAACGGCGCGGATGCTCTTTTTTTGAAAACCAGGGTCGCCGTGATGAGTTCAGATAAAAAGGGCTTTCGGATATATTTAAGGCAGAGTCCGGTACGTCGGCTTTAATCGTAGGGAGAAGTGTTTTGTGATAAACGGAAAGAGCCGCCTTGATTAATCCCGCAGATCCCGCCGCAGCTTTTGTATGGCCGATCATCGATTTTACGGAACCTATGGCGCATTTTTGAAATTTTCCGTCAGGGTTTCCAAAAACTTCTGTTAAAGCCTGAAACTCCACCAGGTCTCCGACACGCGTTCCTGTGCCATGCGCCTCAATAAGGTCTATGCTTGAAGGATCAACACGAGCATTTTCATATGCCAGTATCAAAGCCTTCACCTGGCCCTCTTTTCTGGGAGCGTATATGCTCTGAGCCTTTCCGTCACTCGAAGTCCCGATTCCTTTTATAACGGCATATATTTTGTCTCCATCCCTTTCCGCATCTGTCAGCCTTTTTAAAACAAGAGTACCTATCCCTTCTCCAAGAACTGTTCCGTCCGCGTCTTTTGAAAAAGGTTTAATATCTCCCGTGGGAGAGAGAATACGGGTTTTTGCAAAACACATGTGCATGAAAATATCATTTAACGCATCAACTCCGCCTGTTATAACCATATCACTTCTGCCGGCAGCAAGTTCCATAACTGCAAGGTGGATTGCGCTTAAAGAGCTTGCACATGCGGCATCAACAACGCAGTTTGTTCCTCCAAGATCAAGGCGGTTGCATATTCTACCTGCTATTACATTTCCCAACAGTCCCGGAAAAGAATTTTCCTGCCATGATACAAAAGAATCGGAAATTTTTCCGATAACTTCCTCCGCCTTATCGGATGGTATTCCGGAATCATGAAGGGCTTTTCTCCATTTTGGATGGCCGAGCCTTGAACCCAGGGGGATTGACAGCTCCTGAGTGCCTGTCGCGCCGAGTATTACGCTGGTTCTGTCTCTGTTGAATGTTTTGTTGTTGTAATAACCTGAATCCTCAAGAGCATGTTTTGCAGCAATCAGAGCCAGCAACTGTGAGCTGTCGGTTGCTTCAAGAGAAGCGGGGGGTATTCCGAATTCAGTGGGATCGAACAGTACCGGAGAAAGAAAACCTCCCCGTTTGCAGTATACATGATCAGGTTTTGACGGATCCTTGTCAAAATAATCCTCAGGCGACCAGTGTGTTTCGGGCACATCGGTTATCCCGTCTTTTCCATGAAAAAGCATGTGCCAGTATTCTTTGACTCCCTGAGATCCTGGAAAGAAACAGCCTATTCCTATTATGGCTACAGGTATGTCATGTTTTTTTGTCTTATCAGCAGATTTCAATACAAAATCCTTCAACCGCCTAGCGTATACAAATTGTTGCACCTTTCTGAAAAAGCCGCATCATTTAAGTTCAATTAATATAGTTCGACAATTCTGATAATTCCATAGGGGAGAACTTTTTTACCTCATGAGGCAGAGTTATTCCCTGGTTGGAAATCCAGGCGACACGTGTTATTACTGCGGCCCCGAAAAGAAGATTCATGGCAACAGCGACTGTTTTTCTGTTCTCGGGTTTTTCAAGAAAGGAACCTTTAACCCACTGGTTAAAAGCTCCCATAGAAGGTCCGCACCAGATCTGGTAATCAATTTTTCTTGTAGGATCGCCGTTCTTTGCCCAGTTTGATGATCGGCCCAGATAGGATCTGAAAACAAGCGCCATTTTATGCCTGGGGTTTTTTTCAGCCCGCTCTATCTGGATCGGATCCCGATTAATAAAAAATTTCTTTGTCTGATTCCATTCCTCATCAAACCTGTTTTTTAATATATCCCTTTCAAGAATTGCGCGTTCACCTGCCGGAATGTCGTCATAACAATTATATCTGGAATACATATCATATAATTTTGCGGCCCTGAAAGGAAACATAGTGCCGCGTTTTAACACTTGGACCTTGACTCCCATTTCAAACATGTCGGCTGAAGGGGCCATTGTGATATCCGCATGGCCTGCTTCCGACAGCATTTTGCGGACCAATTCGGAAGTTCCAGCTTCCGCACAGGACTGGTTAACCGAGCCGGTTAAAACATAGGAAGCTCCCATGGCAAAGGCAGCTGATGTTGAATGGGGGGTTGATATTCCACCTCCAAGACCGATGGAAGGTATCTGTTTATATTTGTATTTTTCCGCCAATTCATCCCTGAGAGCAATCATGGAGGGGAGAAGGGAAATAGCCGGTCTGTTATCCGTATGTCCTCCCGAGTCTGCTTCCGCAGTCAAATCTTCGGCTACCGGGATACATTCCGCGAGTCGAGCTTCTTTTTCTGATATCAGTTTTCTTTCAACAAGCTGTGATAGTATTTTGGGGGCCGGAGGCGAAAGAAATTTTCCTGCTGTCTCAACCCTCGATACTTTAGCTATAATCCTGTTGGGACATACTATAAAGCCGTCATTATTTATGTGTATCCCTTTTATCCTGTAATAAATTAGCGGAGGGGTGAGATCTATGTAAGCCGATGCGCTGACGAGGTTTACTTTCCGTTTGATATACAGATCCACTACTTTACTTTCAAGTTCAGGATCGTTCGGACTGTGGATCAGGTTAAAGCCAAAAGTTACGTCCTTCAGGCTTTCTTTCAGGCTGCATATGGCTGAATCAATCTCATCCGGTGAAAGTCCCGCAGCTCCAAAAAAACCCATGAAACCTGAAAGCCCAGCCTCCTGTACCATTTTGACTGAGGTGATTCCGTTTGCCATTGCTCCGACGATATAGGCATATCTGATATTGTATCTTTGCTTAAAGGAAGGGTCCCCGAGCTTTTCAGGATGAAGTGGCGGAGCATATCCTGAAAGGGGATAAGAATCCGAAACAGAAGATAAATCCTTCCCTATTGATATTGTTCCGCCTCTGCCGACAGCAATACCGCCGTTCATGCTTACAACATACACCGGCCGGGTAACATTGAGCAATGCATCTCTTAGGGCTTTCGCTCCGTTTTCCGGAGACTTGCCCGAGTTTGACCACCAGCCTGAACAATTATTGCTTTTTATAGACTGCATCTTAAAAAAAGTCGGTATCCACCCTTTTTTATGGGATAATTAATTTAACATATCTTAGGAAACTTTATTTCTAAACAAAATACGATTTTGTGTCAAGAACGGATTGTTTTTCCGGATATCAGCCTCTGGGATGATACTGACTGTGTATCTTTTTTAAATGTTCCCTAACTACATGGGTGTAAATTTGTGTTGTCGAAATATCAACATGCCCCAGCATAACCTGAACAGATCGTAAATCGGCTCCTCCTTCAAGAAGATGTGTCGCAAAGGAGTGTCTTAAACTGTGTGGCGTGATTGTTTTTGTGATATCGGCAATGGTCGCATAGCGTTTTATCAATTTCCAGAATCCCTGACGGGTCATAGGCCTCCCTTTTCTTCCAACAAATAAAAAATGGCTCATGTGTTTCTTAAGCAGAACCGGTCTTGCCGTTTTGATATACTCATTAATTTTTTCTTTTGCGAAAAGACCTATCGGCACCACTCTTTCTTTCGAACCTTTTCCGAACACCCTTACAAAGCAGGCATCGATATTGACATCGAAAAGTTTCAGGTTTACAAGCTCTGAAACCCTGAGACCTGCCGCATAAATGAGCTCAATCATAGCAGAATCCCTTAAACCCGAAGGTTTGCTCGTATCAGGAACACTCAGAAGATTCTTAACCTCATCAACCGATAGCACATGAGGAAGGTGGAGCCCGCTTTTGGGAAGGTCAACCATCCTTGCGGGATCATGGGATATAAATTTCTCCTGTGCGAGGAATTTATAAAAACCTCTAAGGGTTACAAGATGTCTGGCTCTTGACCTTGCTTTCATTCCTTCATCTCTTAACGAAATTATATGCTTAAGGATTATGGAAGTGTCGGCATCGATAATATTAATTATCCCTTTTTTATCAAGAAATTCGGTATACCTTGCTATATCGCTTCCATACGATTCAAGTGTTTTTTTGGACAGCCCCTTTTCAACAAGCAGGTAGTTAAGATATTGGTCGACAAGAAAGTCAATGGATGGCATATAGTTAAAGACTCTTTAAATATTTTGATGAATCAAGTCTGTTAAGGACTTCGGCTTTATTTTTTCTGACAACAACCATGTTTTCAAGCCTGATTCCGCCCCAGTCCGGAATATATATCCCTGGTTCAATTGTAAATACCATATGAGATTCCAATATAGAATTTTTCAATGGACTCAGTCTCGGTTGTTCATGAATTGAGAGTCCTGTGCCATGACCAAGGCTGTGTCCGAATTTTTCTTTAAAGCCCGATTTTTCAATATGGCTGCGTGCAATCTTGTCAATATCTCTGGAATCTGCCCCCGGTTTTATAGCTTTTATTGCCATGGACTGGGCATCAAGAACTATATTGTAAATTTTTTTAAATAGTTCGTCAGGTTTTCCGATTACTATTGTTCTTGAAATGTCGGAACAGTATCCATCAACCTTTGCCCCCAAGTCGAAAAGAATTGGTTCACCTTCTTTAAATTTACGGTCCGAAGGTATTGCATGAGGAAGAGCGCTGTTTGGCCCAGATGCGACAATAGTAGGAAAAGAGACGCTTTCTGCTCCTGATTCACGGATTCCTTTTTCAATTTTCCAGGCCGCCTCCTTTTCGGTCATTCCGACCCGGATATCCCCCTTAAGACCGCTGAAAACAGATTCGGCTATTAAAAGGGCTTTTTTAATTAATTGAATCTCTTTATCATTTTTTATTGCCCGAAGATTTTCAACAACATTTTGGGTTTCTACAAGTTTAACTTTAAGCTCTCTTGATTTTATCACTTTTGTTATCTTTTTATATTCAAGGAGCGAAATACGTATACTTTCAAACCCAAGTTTTTTTGTTCCAAGGGATTCAAGTATTGAGGGAATCTGTCTAGAAAGTCCTTCCTTGCAGCAGATAACTTTATAAAGAGGGGCTTCTTTTGCTGCCTGTTCTTCATATCTTGAATCAGTTGCGAGAATAAGCCCTGATTCCGAAATAAATAGAGCTCCTGCCGATTCGTCGAACTGGGTGTCATGGCCGCGGAATCCGCTCAAATAACGGCGGTTTTCATCAACAAGCACCATTAAGGTATCAATGTTTAGTTTCGAAAATTTTTCTTTTACACCGGCTAACCTTTTTTTTATAATTTTATCCAAATAACCCTCCAGATTTATATATGACTTAAGTGTTTTTCACTCGAATCCTTGAACCCCTCAATTCTTGTGGGTTCACAGAATCTTAAGATGTTGACACATTCCCGCGCATTACATATATGTATCAGGAATAACTTTATACAAAATTGCGATAATTGCAATCGCTCACTTTTTCAATAGACCGTTAAAAGCTGTTTTATGCCGCTTTACGGCAACCTGTTTTAAACGAACTCGTTGAAAGTCTTAATATGCTCACTTAATGAGCTTTTTTGGGATTTTTAAATAACTTCGCTAAATCACAAGAAGGTTTGGGCTGACGCCCCTAAAGCCTTGTGATTTTTAACGCTCAGTTCTTTAAAAATCTATCTCCCAAAAATCTCAAATCCGTTCGCATATGACTTCCAACTTGTTCATCAAAATTAACGAGTTCGTTGAAAGCATATACCATGAAAATCGAATCTCAGGAAACCTATAATAAATATATTAAGGCCCTGATGGATATCAGCAGAGTCATTACTTCAGATCTCTATCTCGAAGATATCCTAAAACTTATCGTTATGGTTACGGCAAAGGTTACAGGTGTTGAAATCTGCTCACTCTGGCTTATCGATGAAACCGTTTCTCCACCCAAGATCAGACTCAAGGCAACCCAGGCTATTGATCCGGATTATGTAAAAGACAGATCGTTAAACATGAATGAAGGTGTGGTCGGTTTTGTCCTTACCAACAAAGAACCTTTGATTATTGAAGATGTCCTTAAAGATGCAAGGTTCAAAGAAAAGGAGATGGCAAAAAAACTGGGGCTTGTCTCAATGGTAGGTGTACCTCTTGAGGTAAAGGACGAAAAAGTTATTGGCGTCATAAACTGTTTTACATCAACCCCGCGCTTATTTTCCGAAACAGATGTCAATCTTATCAGAACCGTTGCGAACCAGGCTGCGGCTGCGATAATGAATACGGAATTGATGGTAAAAACAAAAATTATCGAAGAAGAGCTTGAGACACGAAAACTTGTGGATAGAGCCAAAGAAATTCTTATGCTGCGTAGGAATAAAACAGGTGAAGAGGCGTACCGCTGGATACAGAAGAGAAGCATGGATACAAGAAAGTCCCTCCGAAATGTCGCAGAAGCCATTCTGCTTTCAGAAGATCTTGACCATCAATAACAATTCATTCACCGCTTATAAGTCATTTAGATCGAAACTGATATTTGATATTTTCGAATAGAAATTTCTTGACAATATTATTAAGTGTGTCTAAAAAAAGCCGTAATTTAATAGTTTAAATAAATTGGCTTACAAAGGCGTAAGGAAATTTATTTGGGTTAAGACAAGGGCGTCTATACTTCGCATGGAGCAGAGGTATAGGCGCTTTTCAATTTTTAAATAAGGAGAATAAAATGAACCTTCACCATCCAAATTCAAACGATGCCCTTCAGACCAGTAACCGTTCCCGCAATGTTGCCCCACAGTCAGGTATCTGCAGCCGATGCCTTGACGGCTGTCGCGGTAACTGTGACATGTTTCATGCCACATTCAGAGGCAGAGAACTTCTTTATCCATCTCCGTTCGGAAGCATTACCGCCGGTGCCGACAAGGATTATCCTGTTGATTATTCCCACCTCAATATCATGGGATATGCCATGGGTGCAAAGGGTGTTGCTGCCGACCCGGATCAGGCCACATTTCCTAATGTGAATACCGAAACATCTTTCGGTGTGACCGAAAAGATTAAAATGAAAGTTCCCGTTTTTACAGGCGCACTGGGAAGCACTGATATTGCAAGAAAAAACTGGGAGCATTTTGCGATTGGCGCAGCCATAAGCGGCATAGTTCTGGTATGCGGAGAGAACGTGTGCGGTATTGATCCTGAACTTGAGTTGAACAAGAATGGCAAAGTCTCCAAGTCACCGGAAATGGACAGAAGGGTTCGTGAATATCGAAGATATTATGATGGGTATGGTGATATACTTGTTCAGATGAATGTTGAAGATACTCGAAATGGTGTTGCGGAATATGTTATAGAAAAACTGGGTGTCGAGACAATAGAATTGAAATGGGGCCAGGGCGCCAAATGCATCGGCGGCGAGATTAAGGTAGATTCACTAACACGGGCACTGGAGCTGAAAAAGCGCGGTTATATTGTAACCCCTGATCCCGAGGTACCAGCTTTTCAGGCAGCATTCAAAGCTGGCCCATTAAAACAGTTTGAGCGTCATTCCCGGTTGGGATTTATTGATCAGGAAGGCTTTATGAAAGAAGTGGAGCGGATTCGAAAAATGGGAGCCAAACGGATTACTCTAAAAACCGGAGCCTATCCCATGAGAGAACTGGCTATGGCTATCCGCTGGTCCAGTGACGCCGGAATCGATCTACTAACCATTGACGGTGCACCGGGTGGAACCGGAATGAGCCCCTGGAGAATGATGTGTGAATGGGGAATTCCCTCTATTTATCTTCATTCAATGGCCTATGAATTGTGTGATCGTCTGGCTAAACGGGGCAAACGGGTTCCGGATATTGCATTTGCCGGCGGTTTTTCATCTGAAGATCATGTATTCAAGGCATTGGCCATGGGAGCACCATACTGCAAGGCGGTTTGCATGGGAAGGGCACTTATGATTCCTGGCATGGTTGGAAAAAACGCGGAAAAATGGCTTAAAGGAGAAGATAAAGGTCTTCCTGCTTCTGTAGCCCGCTATGGAACCACCAAAGAAGAAATATTTATGAATTATGAGGTTTTGAAGCAAAAGTATGGAGTGGATGTGGAAACCTTTCCCCTTGGTTCAATCGGTATTTTCAGCGCCATTGATAAACTCAAGGTGGGGCTTCAGCAGTTGATGGCAGGTTCCAGAAACTGGGAAGTCAAATACATAAGCCGAAAAGATATTTTCTCATTGACTGAGGAATGCACAAAAGTGACTGGTATTCCATATGTAATGGATGCATTTCGGGATGAGGCACTGGCAATTATCGATGCGTGATTCACACGAATTTAGCTGATCCGATTTATCTTTTCAATGATCAGCCCAATCTGTGATATAAAGATAAGACATATAAACTATAAAACAAAAACGCGATATCTTCCATGACCCTGAAAACGAGTGAAATTCCAAACGAGTTTTATTGCCAGTTCAAAATGTTTCATGAGATCATGTCAATCAAGGTCAGGGAAATACTATTGGTTTCAAGCTCTTATGATGCATACATCATGGAGGAGGATCGCAGTCTGGCATCCCGGATCATAAATGAATACAGCGGACTGAATTTAAGTCTCCCGCCCCGAGTAACTCGTACCTTCTCAGGCCATGAGGCATTGTCACTTCTGGAGCAGAAGAATTTTGACATGGTCATCACTATGCCTCATGTGGAGGACATGGATGCCCGAACAATGGGGAAACAAATTAAGGATATCTATCCGGATCTTCCGGTCATTCTCCTAAGTCACAGCATACGTTCAATATTCCCCCAGGGCGAATATCAAAAAATTCCGGGCATTGACAAAATTTTTATATGGTCCGGTAATTCTGATCTGTTGCTTGCTTTGGTTAAAAACGCCGAAGACTGTTTAAATATAGATCGGGACACCCAGCTGGCTATGGTTCGGGTTCTTTTACTTGTAGAGGATTCTCCACAGTATTACTCCACATTTCTGCCTTTGATTTACAAAGAGGTTGTTAAGCAGACCCAGTCGGTACTAGGGGTTGGACTGAATGAGGAGCATCGGCTTCTTCGGATGCGAAGCCGGCCCAAAATCATGCTGGCTGAAACATATGAAGAAGCTATGAATCTGTATAAAAAATATCGTAACTATCTGATTGGTGTAATTTCAGATACCCGAATTCCCAGAAACGGTCAACCGGACGATAATGCAGGATTAGAGATTCTGGCATCGATCAAGCAGGAAATACCGGATCTGCCGATTCTGTTATTAAGCTCGGAATCCAAAAACCGCTATAAGGCCGAGCATATCTCGGCTGTTTTTCTGGATAAAAATTCCCCCAATCTGCTGGTTGAACTTCATCAGTTTTTCTTAAACCACCTGGGTTTTGGGGATTTTGTTTTTCGGACACCTGACGGTAAGGAGATTGACAGGTCATCGAACATTAGAATGCTTGAGATGAAGGCAGCAACCATACCGGATGAATCACTTCTGTATCATGCTTCACGGAATCATTTTTCTAACTGGTTAATGGCACGATCCGAATTTGCATTGGCCTCTACATTCCGGGAGGTTCAGGCCGGTGATTTTGCCAACATAGCGGAAATGAGGAGTTACATAGTTTCAGGCCTTCATACACTCAGAAAACTTCAACAAAAAGGAGTGGTAGCGCAATTCAATGCCAATACGTTCGATTCCGATATAATGGATTTTGTCAAGATCGGAGATGGGTCTCTTGGAGGAAAAGCCAGAGGGCTGGCGTTTATGTCCGTCTTCCTCAATCAGCATGTAGGGCTTTGTGATCCCTATCCCCAGATCGAGATCCAAATTCCAAAAACTCTTGTCATTACCACCCAGGGCTTTGAATCATTTATCGCTTTGAATCAGCTGCAATATGTATCAAAAGCTAATATTTCAGATGAAGATATCGCTCGGATTTTTTTACAGGCGAAAATGCCGGACTGGCTGGTTTCGGATCTGAGAGCCTTTCTGAAACAGGTGAACTATCCCCTCTCTATCCGATCTTCGAGTCTGCTGGAAGATGCGCATTATCAGCCATACGCAGGACTCTATCATACCTATATGATACCCAATAATAATCCGGATATAGGTATAAGGCTTTTGCAGCTTATAGATGCAATAAAACTGGTGTATGCATCCACCTATTACGAAGACCCCAAATCATTCACCCTGCATTCGGTCAGTCAACCCCAGGAAGAGTCCATGGCTGTGATTGTTCAGAAGCTGGTTGGAGAAGAATACGGAGACTATTATTATCCGGCCATATCCGGTGTTGCACAATCCCATAATTTTTATCCGGTTTCACATATGAAACCCGAAGACGGGATTGCGCATATTGCAATAGGATTGGGGAAAACAGTTGTTGAAGGGGAAAAAGCTTTTCGCTTTTCACCAAGATATCCGCGAATTTTGCCTCAATTTACTACTGTCGAAGATATTCTAACCAATTCACAGAGATATTTTTATGCTCTTAAATTAAAGAATTATCCGGAACGTCTTAATTTCAGCCGGTATTCTAATTTGGAGAAGCGGGAAATTGATGAGGCGGAAACCGAACTTCCAATTAAGCTGCTTTGCAGTACCTATGTCGTGAATGAACATCGCGTAAGGGACAGCGGCAATATTCCTGGGGCAAAAGTAGCAACATTTGCCTCTGTTACGAAACATGATCTCTTTCCATTACCCCAATTGCTGTGTGAACTTCTGGAGTTGGGAAGAAAAGGAATTGGATGCCCCGTTGAGATAGAATTTTCTGTAAATCTGGGCACCGAAAAGCGGCGGAAAAATGAATTTTTTTTCCTGCAGGTGAGGCCGTTGGCAGCAGAAATAGATCGAATTGACGTGGTAATTACCGATGAGGAAATAAAAAAAGCGTTGTGCTTTTCACAAAACGCTCTGGGAAACGGTAAATATGAAAATATATCCGATATCGTTTATGTCAAACCAAATAGTTTCAAAGCCGATGCCACGGTTCAGATGGCAGAAGAAATAGGCGAAATAAATACTTTGCTGACAAAGGAAAAGAGGCGCTATCTATTATTGGGACCGGGACGATGGGGTTCATCTGACAGGTGGTTGGGAATTCCTGTTCAGTGGCGGAATATTTCCGGTGTTGGCGCAATTATAGAACTGAAAAATGCTCATATTCATGCGGATCCGTCTCAGGGGTCTCATTTTTTTCAAAATATAACTTCCTTGGGCATCCCATATATTACCGTCGTGGAAGATTCAACTGACATTCTGGATTTGAGCTACCTGGAATCACTTCCCATGGTTCAGGAAACACAATATATCAGGCATGTCCGGACGGATAATCCTTTAACGATAAAAATTCAGGGGAAAAAATCAATTTGTGTAATTTATCAGTCGCAGGATTGTAGATAACCGATTATCGTAATCAGTGTTGAAATTGAAATATAAGAAAAAACAAATGATCAATATATAACCAAGAATAAAAAAAGAAAAAGGAGATCCTCATGACAGACATTATACGTTATATGAAAAACCGAGATCCGTATGAAAAGGAATTTCATCAAGCGGTGGAAGAAGTATTTGAAACTGTACAGCCAGTTCTTGATCGTTATCCGGATTATAGGCAGGCGGCGATTTTAGAAAGACTGATCGAGCCGGAGCGTGTCATTCAGTTTCGTGTTTCATGGATGGATGATGAAGGACAGGTTAATGTGAACAGGGGTTACCGTATTCAGATGAACAGCTCTATCGGTCCTTATAAGGGCGGACTTCGGTTTCATCCATCTGTTAATCTAAGTATACTGAAATTTCTGGCCTTTGAACAGGTATTCAAAAATGCGCTGACCACGCTTCCAATGGGAGGCGGTAAAGGCGGTTCCGATTTTGATCCCAAAGGCCGATCTGACGCCGAAATAATGCGGTTTTGCCAAAGTTTTATGATAGAGCTGTTTCGTCATATCGGACCCAACACCGATGTGCCGGCCGGTGATATAGGCGTTGGAGCAAGGGAAATCGGATACCTGTTTGGCATGTATAAAAAACTGCGAAATGAATTTTCAGGAGTTCTAACCGGAAAAAGTCTGGGCTGGGGTGGCAGTCTGATTCGCCCTGAAGCCACGGGATACGGGAATGTATATTTTGCTTCTGAGATGCTGGCAACCAGAGACGAATCATTGAAGGGAAAAACCTGCCTGGTTTCCGGATCCGGAAATGTTGCTCAGTTTACTGTTGAAAAACTGATTGATCTGGGCGCAAAGGTTCTAACTTTGTCAGATTCATCCGGATATATTTTTGATGAAGAAGGAATTGATAAAGGAAAGCTGGAATTCATAAAAAGGTTGAAAAATATTCGCAGGGGGAGGATTCGGGAATATGTGGACAAATATTCAGAGGCCGTTTATACAGAAGCCGACTCGTCTCTCGATTACAATCCACTATGGAGCCACCGGGCAGACTGCGCTTTCCCAAGTGCCACACAGAATGAAATCAGTGAAAAGGACGCCTACAAACTGATAAATAATTCTGTTAAACTGGTCAGTGAAGGTGCAAATATGCCCAGCACCCCCGAAGCCATCAAAATTTTTCTGGACAAGAAAATCCTCTATGCGCCGGGCAAGGCATCTAATGCCGGAGGTGTAGCGGTTTCCGGTCTTGAAATGGCACAAAACAGTATGAGAATCAGTTGGCCAAAAGAAGAGGTGGACAGTCGTCTTAAAGGCATAATGAAGAGCATTCATAAAACCTGTCTGGATGCTGCTGCAGAATACGGCGAGCCTGGAAATTATCTGGTCGGTGCTAATATTGCCGGATTCGTCAAGGTCGTTAATGCCATGATTGATCAGGGCCTGGTATAGGTTAAAAATAGTCGAAAATCAGGTAACGTCCAACTCAACAACTTATATCGTTGTCACAATTTGGGTGCAAAACCTTCAACAACTATTTAGAGAAAGCGCAGACTGAAAAGCTGCGCTTTTTTTATCTTTTCATCTGGTTCTGCATAGCTATACCTGCAGCTATAAAGAAAGATTTATTCCATTCTAGTAAATGTCATAAATATGTTCCGTTTGGGTATGTGTGCGTATGCGATCCACAGAAACAATTATATGCCCTTCGTCAACGGCGCCATATTCGCATCCATGGAAACAGTGCAGCCCGAGTGGATAGACGCCCACGAAGCCTTTTAAAGCCTGCGCCTGTATAATATTTATAGACTGTCCGGGGGCGTTCTTAAAAGACCGTGACGAATTTTCTGCGGTTCGCATACGCACACATACCCAAACTTTGTTGTTGGTTTCGATCGGAATATTATTCTGACAACCACTATAGATTTTAAATCAAGCAGTTAT
>JAWOHP010000118.1:0-12581 GCA_046485065.1 Desulfobacterales bacterium
TACGTTCACCAAGATTGGTCTGATCTTTAATACCATTTTTTAGAGCAATTAGGCGGTCCCGGAGTACTTCTAATGTTCCGGCAACAGCCTGAGATGATGAAGCAAGAAGTTTGCGGACAATGAGGGCGGTTAAATGACGTTGCTGATAAGGCAGCGCGTAAGTGTCATCACGCTTAAGGAAATCCGACACCGCCTCATAGAGTTGATGTTCCTGTTCTGTGGGTTTGAATGGCCGGGTGATAAGTCTTCGTTCAGTGTATTGAATGTATTCCAGAACCTGACTGCGTAATGTGCGTTTACAGAAAGATTTAAGCCGTTCGCGCAAGCCAGCAAGGTCCCCGCCTGTGTTTACGTATTGTGTCCTAAATGAAGGGAGATCGCCGAATATGCGTTCATCAATAATGGTGGAAAGACCGTAAAGCTCCAGCAGGGAATTCTGAAGCGGAGTGGCTGTAACAAGAATCTTACGCCGATCCTCAAGCGCCCAGCGGATATTCTGACCAATCCGGTTGCTCTGGCGGTATGCATTCCGCAGCTTATGGGCTTCATCTATAACAGCCAGATCCCATTGGATGGCGCGAATTTCTGACGCCCGGCTTCCGGCAAAGTGCATTGAGCAAATAATTATACCTTCAGCAAGAAAAGGATTGGGATTGCCCTCTTTTTGAGATTGATTATATGTTTTGGCATCCAGCAAAACACAAGGCAGGTGAAACTTTTCTTCCAGTTCCAAGGCCCACTGCTTCCTGAGTGATGCGGGGCAGACAACAAGAAGCCGTCTGTGACGTTCCGCCCAGTTCTGACAGAGTATCAAGCCGGCTTCAATGGTTTTTCCAAGACCGACTTCATCCGCAAGCAGGACTCCTTTTGTTAAGGGAGAACGAAGAGCGAAAAGAGCGGCTTCGATCTGATGCGGGTTCAAATCAACACATGCATCAAACAGAGAACGGGACAGGCGCTCAACTCCGTCTCCGCCCTGGCGGGTCAGTTCATGCGCAAAATATCTGGCATGATAGGGGGTGCTCATATGTATAATCTCCCGATATGTATATCGGAAAACTGTATAACAAATAAATATAAAAATTGAAAGCCGTTATAATCTATGAATCTGAAATTACTAAAAAGGCAGTTCTGGTTGAATATATACCTTATATGCCCTGCAGCCCTTACGGTAACGGCATACCTGGCAGATATCGGTATGTTTTCTCGGGTTTCCCTTTTTCGGACAAAGAATGTATTTACCGTCTTTATTTTTTAGCATTTATTTTCTTTTTTAAGGAAAGTTAAATAATTATAAATCAGATCTATGATGTTTTTAATGACATGTTTCTTTTTCGGACTTTCTTTTTTACGTATTTATTGTACATTTCCCCAAAGTTTGTAGCAGACATCCCCGCAATTTTTGCAGCTTTCTCATAGTTTCCTGCTCGATCATATAATTTTTGATAATATGATGCTAATAATTCATTATAGCTTAATGAAGATATATCAAAATCTTTTCTTTTCTTTTTTTGCTTCAATTTTGTAAAACCTAATGAAGCCAAAAAATGATTTTCTGGGTGTAATTCCCCAAGCTTAGTGAAAAGCTCTTGTCTTGCATTTGGATCGTCTAAAATTATGTTAATACCGTTTAATTTTATACCGCTTAAATACTCAAATATTGAATTTATAAGTACTTGGAAACTATTTTTTGCTTCCTTAGGAATTGTTAATTTTCCGTAGGTATCGACTCTGTCTGTAGAAATATCATCAGGTTCAAAAAAAACAGATTGCTGATTTACATGTAGTAAGTTAGAATCATCTCTTACATCTTGATAAAAGAGTTTGCAAAAGTGTTTAAGACCACAATGGGCATCAAAAAAAGGCCAAAAAAAGAATGTATATCTTAGGCCATAACGTATACTTTTATCAGCAATCTGTTCAACATAATGACCGAACTCAAATGAATATTTGTTCGCATTGCTTTCTTTTAACCCTATGTTATAAGGTTTTATTAAAAATTCGAGATATTCAACATCAACATTGTTTTTTATTAAATCGTTTCTTAAATGCTGGACTTGGCGTACATCTACTGAAACATCGGAATTATCTGGATCTAAATTATATAATCTGTATGACTCCATTCGAGTTCGTTCGGATGTATTGATTTCTGTCATTCGTTTGATACTTTCATTCTTTCGGCACAATAATTGACCTACTCTTTCAATTTCTCTAACGTTGCCTGGCCAATTATAAGTCAATAATGTTAGAATCTCGTATGGTTTCATTAAAGAAAATATATCGGGGAACATTGCATGAAGATAATAAAGGATATCTTCACGTCTCTTATGAATGGGAGGAACATAAAATTGGAAAAAACGATATTTTAGATCCTCTCGCATATTTTCTTTCCTATTTGTTAATCCGACTATCTGAACATTTGCTTTTCGCGGTCCTATGTGTCGCTTCGTATCTTGATCTGCATTTTTTGACATTTTAACTGTATAAGATTCTTCTGTTCCGGTTAATTTTTGGGATTGATATTTACTTTGATTTTCTTTTTTTGATGATTTATGTTTTTTTCTCCCATCGTCTCCTACTCGATAATATTCTCCAGTCTCGATGAAGGTAAGGATCATAGCTTGTGTTTCAAGAGGAAGATCTCCGATCTCTTCCAAAACAAGAACTCCTCCATTAGCCTTTTCTACCAACCCTATTTTCTCAAAAGAGGCACCTGTAAATGCCCCTTCCATATGGCCAAATAATTCAGATCTGACCAGGTTGGGATCTCCCCCAAAGTGAGCACAGTTCACCTTAACTACTGGATATGCAATTTCATCTTCATGCTCTTCCCTGTATAACTTTTCAAAAATATGAAGAAATAGAGATTTCCCAACCCCTGTTTGGCCAACGATTAATATGGGGGCGCCATTTGCTATTTTGTAATGATCTTCAAAGGTATCAACTGCGCCCATTAATCCGGGTGGTATGAAATATTTTGAACTTTTCGGTGTTTCTTTCGGATAAGCCTCTTCCAAAAGAAGTCTATTAAACCGCTTTACAAGTATCTGCTTCTTAGGGTCTAATTCTGAGAATAACTTACAATCTTTACCGCCGCCGCCTCCAGTTCTAATATGCAAGTAAATTAGATCAAAAGAACAATTAATGTTTTTCTTTTTAAGCACCTCTTTAAAAAACCCTGTACTAATATTTATTATATCCTTTAAATCATAAGATTTAAGACTAAAAAGATCATCAACATCAAAGGACCCTGTACTTTCGAGAATTTCATTTAATCTACCGATAGAGTTATCTGAAGATTTATGAAACTTTAGTCCATAATTATCCGCTTTTATAGCATTACAAAGTCTTTTAATAGTATACTGACCTTTAAATTCATCTTTGGAAAACTCTGAATAATGATTCCCAGTCGTTTTACGTTTATTGCCCTTTACTTCGCTCATTTATTATCTTCCTCTAATCCAGGCTGATCAGGAGTTGAAATAGATTTATTATCATCAATAGATTCCTGAATAATGCTTCCTGCTAAATTGGAAGCTCGTTTTAAAGTTTCATCTCTCAGATGAGCATATCTCTGAGTCATGAGCGGCGATTTATGAGTCAGGAGCTTCTGCAGGGTATACATGTCAACTTGACCAGATGAGGCAAGCATTGAAGCATATACATGCCGCAGACCGTGAAGAGCTCTAAAATTTTTTGGCAATCCTGCTTTATCTTTGATCCTGTTGACATGACGCTTAATGTCAACCCTTTGCTTACCCTTACGCCCAGGAAAGACAAATTCACTTTTACTCCCCGGATGAATTTTCAGAAGCTGGTGCGCCGAATCATTAAGAGGAATTGTCTGATCAGGACCGCCTTTGGGGTCTCGGAGATGGATAAATCCTTTTTCAAAATCAATGTCGCTCCATTTAAGTCGAAATAATTCGCCGCGTCTCATCCCGGTGAAAAGAACCATTTTCATGAAGTTGGCTGCCTGGATATCAGGATCTTTATCAATGGATTCCAATAAACTTTTTAATTGTTTTGGTGTCAGATCCTCGGTTTTAATGTTGTTAACTCGGGGCATTTCTATTGTAAAGTTTAATCGTTGGCATAGATTCTTTTTTTCGCCGTAATGAACTATGCGCCTTAAAAGCTCCAAAACATTTTTAACCGTTCCGGGGGATTTTGTTTTTTGAAGCTTCACCCTCAGTCGGTCAATGTCCAGGGGAAATAATTCCCCAGGTTCTTTATCTCCGAAGCTTGGTTCTATATGCTTTACAAAACGGTTTTCATCCTGGGTAATGCCTTTCAGATCATGCTTGCCCTTTTTATATTCTTTCCATAGGCTGTTTATAGTCCAGCGGTTTTTATCCGATTCCTTTTCGGCTTGAATAGCCGTCCTTTGTTCCTTATTCGATAGTTGCTCTTTCTGTATCCTCTTTGTGCGGATTTGTGAGGCCTTGGCAGGGGTCATGTCGTCTTGGAATTGCCGTCCGGCTTTTTCTTCGATAAGCCTTTCGTTCTTCCGATAGATGATGTAGTAAATGCGCTCAGGTTTTAGTGAGCCAATAGCCGACCCATTAATAAAATAGACACCTGGATATTTCGTTTTATTGCGCTTCATTGTCGGCATGTCGCTCCCTCTTTTGAAGGCTGTTAGCAGTTGATTTATTCGCTTGAGATTGTCTATTCCCAACACTATTCCCAACATGTTTTATGAATATACAGGGAAATTCAGGTAAGTCAAGGGGAAAGATAAGTTTATAATCTACTGATTAATAAAAGTATATGAAAAATGAGGTAAACAGGGGTAAATGTACGTCTTTGTTCTCATAACCCGAAGGTCATAGGTTCAAATCCTGTCCCCGCTACCAAACATATCAAGGGGTTAGGCAAGCAGCTTAACCCCTTTTTCTTTTGGTGTTTAACCTATTGCTAACCCGGCGCAGGTTATCAAGAGCGTCGAGCTCCTTTTTTTTCTTGCAGGACATCCAGTGGTAATATGTATAAAGAGTTAGCGATGAACCGAAACAGCTAGATACCACCGCCCGCTTACGGTTGGGTTAGCAAATACTCAACATCTTCCCATCGCCTCCCGAACTGCCAGGACCACATCTTCCGGGCCGGGCTTAAAAATTTTTTCATGGGTGGGTGCTGCCGGCACCGGAATTTGGGGTGCGCCGATTCTCTTGACCGGGCCTTTAAGGGAGTCGAACGCCTCTTCTGCAATCATGGCGGCTATTTCTGCTCCGAATCCACAGAAGCGGTTGGCTTCGTGCACCACAACAAGTCGACCGGTCTTGCGAACCGATTCGAGGATAAAAGCTTTGTCCAGGGGTACAAGGGACCTCAGATCAATTACCTCGCAGGAGATTTCCTGTTCACTTAAGGGGGCAAGCGCCTTCATTACCGTGTAGAGGGAAGCGCCATAGGCTACGATGGTGCAGTCTGTTCCAGGTGAAGCCATGCGGGCTTTACCCAGGGGTGTTCGGTTATCGCCATCCGGCACTTCACCGGGCATACGGTAGAGCATCATGTCCTCTACAACGATGACCGGGTCCGGGTCGAATATGGCGCTGAGCAGTAAGCCCTTGGCATCTTCCGGTGTAGCAGGCCAGACGATTTTCAGACCCGGGCTGTGTGCTATCCATGCTTCAAGGTTGTGGGAGTGCTGACTGCCGGCACCGAAGCCTGATCCGGCCTTAACCCGTACCGTAAGGGGGAAACTGGATTTGCCGCCACTCATATAGCGTAGTTTTCCGGCATGGTTGACCAGCATGTCGCTTGCAAGGGTAATGAACGGGAAAAACATGATTTCCACAACCGGCCGAAGACCCATGCAGGAGGCGCCTACTGCAAGTCCGGCAATGGCAGCTTCGCTGACCGGAGTATCTTTCACCCGTCCCGGACCAAATTTTTTCAGAAGACCGTGGGTAGCCATGTTGGGATCCTGGTGGATAGAAACCCCCACTCCTTCGCCGGCGATAAATACAGTTTCGTCGATTTCCATGGCAATCGTGAGAGCTTCGCTTAAGGCCTGTCCAAATGTTTTTTGACTCATGGCACGACTCCTTTCAGATATTGGGGGGTTGGACGAATACATCAGTCAGGGCAGTGCCGGCTCCGGGATACGGACTGGCATCACCAAAAGCTACGGCTGCTTCCACACGCTTCTCGGCATCCTGGTCAATTGCCAGAATTTGGGCTTCATCGAGCACACCGTCATCATGGAGCTTTTTGCGATAGCGGCGGACCGGACACCTGGCCGCCCAAATTTCCAGCTCCCCGGGGTCAACATAATGTTGCCGGTCTCTTTCGCCATGGCCGCGCATTCGGTAGGTCAAAGCTTCCATAAAAGCAGGCCCCTTGCCCGAACGGCAGTGCTTAACCAGCTCGACACCAAGATGGTAAACAGCTTCCACATCATTACCGTCCACGCTCCGGCCAGGCATATCGTATCCTTTGGCACGCTGGAAAATGTGCCGAGTTGCACAATGCTCTTCAGGCCGCTGTGCACCCGCCCAGCAGTTGTTTTCGCAGACGAACAATAGCGGCAGCTTCCAGACACCGGCCAGATTCATGGCTTCGTGCACACTTCCCTCGGCTGCTGCGCCATCCCCGAAAAAAACCACGGTTATATCTTTTACGCGCTGATACTGTTGTGCAAAGGCCGCACCAAGGGCCAGAGGCGGCCCTGCACCGACTACCGTTGATGTCATCAGTGCGTTGATATCCGGCACTGACAGATGCAGGGTTCCGGCTTTGCCTCCGTTGACTCCTGTGCTTTTGGCCATGATCTCCGCCATCAGGGAATTAAGGTCAGCGCCCCTGGCCAGCAGATGACCGTGGCTGCGGTGGTTGCTGACAATGACATCCGCCGGTTCAAGGGCAGAAACGATTCCTGTGGCAACCGCTTCCTGGCCATTGGCCAGAATCTGCATACCCGGCATCCGATCGGATTCCTGACAAAGGGCCACGATCTTTTCCTCGAACTTGCGTATCAGTATCATACTTGCATAGAGACGTTTTCGAAAGTCCGGGGCAATTTGGTTTTCTATCATAAAACCTCCTTACGGGTATTATTTAAAAAATAAATTGCATAATATTATCATATCTCACGTGCGGCCTCCAGTTACAACTTTTCCATAAACAATAACCCATAGGCAACATCTTTTATGAGTCAATGCTACCTTCAACTCAAGCCCCATCAGTAACATTTATTAATGAGGCAACAGGAGATCCATTCTTTTCAGCAGGCGGGGTGTGACCCTGCAGTTATTCCCGATTATACCGCTTCTATGGTTGAAGGGGGTTTCGGGGTGATGTTATAGGTCACGCTGACCACGCCGGGGACTTCTTTAACGATCTTACCGGCGATTTTCTCCAGAGTTTCATATGGCAATCTCGTCGCCGTGGCAGATCGGGCATCGACACTGTTCCAGCAACGGACCTCTATCTGGAGACCGAAATCCCTTTTACCATCCCGCATGCCCGTAACACGGTCCTCGTGCAGAATGGCAAGATACTGGAAAACTTTCGTTCCCGACAGTTCTTTTTCCACAATGGCTGTCGCTTTCCTGACGATCTTAACGCGATCCGGTGTTACTTCACCCAAAACCCGCGCTGCCAGGGCCGGTCCGGGGAAAGGAATCCGGTCAAAAATCTGTGCCGGCAGGCCCAGAGCTGCTCCAACTTTACGCACCCCGTCCTTACGCAGTTGGATCAGGGGCTCGATAATCTTATAACCGAAAGCCTTCTGGGGATCGATGCCGAGTTGCGCAAAAACATTGTGTTGCCGCTTGATCCCCGCCACGGTTTCATCAATATCCGTCAGGATGGTTCCCTGTAGGAGATACTTCGCTCCGCTCTGCACAACCAGCTCACCGAATACTTTTTTGTAGAAAGTCTGGGTAATGGCCTCCCGTTTTTCCTCAGGGTCTGTAATTCCTTTCAAGGCCTTGAAGAAGGTTTTCCTATCGTCATGGATTTCAATGGGAATGCCAAGTGACAGGAAAAGAGATTTTACCCTTTTCGGTTCATTCTGCCTCATGAGGCCGTTGTCGATAAAAAAGGTTTTGAGCCGGTCTCCAAGAGCCCGGTGACCCAGGGCGGTTACTACAGATGAATCAACTCCTCCGGATAGGGCGTTGATGGCTATCCCTTTCCCGACGATCTTTATTATTTCTTTCACTTTTTCAGAGATAAACTGCTTAGTATTCAATTTTTCTGCACGGATTTCTTTTATCATGATCTTAATTTCTCCTTTCCTGACTTCTAAATTCCTGGTCCTCTGTAGAATATCTTGCGGCTATCTTGAACCGTATTCCGATTGTCAAGATAAAAGAGGTCACATTGCCTTGTAACTCCTCTCTTTTTTTTGTAGGGAATCTTTATTTACATTCAGCGCCAGATCCTATTTTCTTTAATATTGGGCCGATAAATGTTAATTCATAGCAATAAGGGCTGCCATTCTCACCTGGTATACTTATAAACCACTTTTCAATTGGTTCCGAATTCGAAATGTAGTCCCTTCCTCCATCCAGAGTATAATATCCCGAGGTGCGATGTGTGCCTGCCTTTTCATTTCCGATAATTTTCCCGCCATTATTTGTTAACGCAGTCCTGACTTCCCAGGTAGTATCACCTACCTGAATCAGATCATTTCCGCATTTTAGCGCAATCGCCGAGTTTACCGATAAAGCTAACAAGAATATTATGAGATAAATATAAAGCAGTAATTTCTTCATTATTCCCCCTGCTATTTACTTGAAAATGTCCGTCAATGGAATTGTGAGTCCCACCTCTGGTTGATAGCGCAGGAAAGCAGGGATAGGATAACGAATTCCTCTTTCATGTGTCCTGGCAAGTCCTTCCAGAAGAGCCTTCAGATGTGAAGCAGGTAGTGCGTAAACCATTTCGTGATCTTGTGCGGTCGCCCAAACTCTATCCCCATTACCGGGCACAACAACTTTAGGGGATTGATCTAGGAAAGCAGCTATGACTCCCTCCGTACATGAAGCCGCCCTTCCGGAAAATGAACATGTAATCGGTTTTCCGGTATGGTAAGTACTGCCGTGCAAACAGCGCATTAACTGGGCGGGGTTGAGATACATTAATATCACATCCGGTTCAATTTTTGTCCGTTCCAAAGGTGAATAAACTACAGCCTCACATTGACCTTCTTTAAGGAATCTGAAGGACTGGAGAATCTTATTGGCTGCTTCACTATCTGCGGCATAATTCATTTTTAAAAGAAATTTGACCGCCCCGTCTATATTTGCTGGCTCCCAACCATAAGTATGCCCGGAAATGGCGCATCCCAAATCCTCTTTGCTCATTGCTATGGTCCATCCGTATTTGCGGGCGATAGCCTGGGCCTGGCAATGCGCTATTTTGACCTTGAGATTTTTTAATGGGGATTTTGTACCATCCGGAATTTCGCTTTTTTGCTGCAAAACTTTTACTGCTAATGGAAAAGTTGAGGGTTTTATATAGCTGTTCAGTTCGTTACCAATCTCTTGCCATTCCTTCATAAAAAGATCCTCTCTTTCAGGTATTAAAGATCACTTCTAACCGTTGCTCTTACGGTCAGAATATAGCCACTTTTTTTAAGTGGAAAACAATGAAAAATCAAAAGGTTGAATGCGTCGAACTTCCAAATCTCATTCACCATCCTGTTTACCATTTCCGGCCATTCAATATGTTTTCAACTGTTTGTATTTATGTCGCATTTTAACCGAATTTTGTCAAAGGATATTTGAGTGTTACAGGGTTACATGATGTTTTTGGGCCTATCTTTAACGGCTTGTTATTTCTAAAGTTAGTGTTTTATTATGATTTTTAATACCCTGTCCGCTTGCGGCGGGAAGCTTCATTTAAAGTTTTGATATTCCCTTTGCAGGCTTTCGCAAATAATACTCTTTAATCGCAATGAATGATTGAAATATTGTACAATTATTTCAAATTGTTCAGGCAGTATTTATATATTGATGAACGTCCCCTTAAATTCTGAAATTAAAAGGAACGCCGTTTTATGACGTGAACAGGATATGAGGGAAATAGCCGATTTAATGTTTCGGTTTATCCGTATTAAAGAATATCCTTTCTTCACAGGCTGGATCAAGGGAAACATATTAAAGCGGGCAGGGGGGTTCATGTTTACGCATCTGATTTTTTCATTGTCAACCATTCACAGGTCGTTTAAAACGGGAGGTGAGGAGGAGGTGAAAATTTCATGAAATCATACCGTAAAGAACTTTGGTTTAATATTAACGCCCGCAGAGGATTCGTTAACATTACTGGTCAGGTGGACAGATGTTTGAAGGAAAGCGGCATCACCGAGGGCCTGATTCTTGTCAACGCAATGCACATAACAGCGTCGGTTTTTATAAATGATGATGAATCCGGTCTGCATCGCGATTACGAAAAATGGCTGGAGAGACTCGCTCCGCATGAGCCGGTATCGCAGTACGAGCACAACAGGACAGGTGAGGACAACGGCGACGCTCATCTTAAAAGGCAGATTATGGGGCGCGAGGTTATTGTCGCTGTGACCGGCGGGAAGCTTGATTTCGGGCCGTGGGAGCAGATATTTTACGGCGAATTCGACGGCGGTAGAAGAAAGAGGGTACTGGTAAAAATCATCGGGGATTGATCATGCGGGATTATGATGTGAGGATAACTATTCGGTTTTTAAGTATTTTGATAGTATTATATCTGTTTATATTCCCTTATGCCTCCCAGAAACATTCCCATTATAAAATCTGACTCAAAAAGAGCTTGGTGCGTTCATGCCGGGGATTGCTGAACAGGGAGTCGGGGGTTCCTTCCTCCACGATGGCGCCATTGTCCATGAAAAGGACCCGGTTGGCCACTTCCCGGGCGAACCCCATTTCGTGAGTGACGACGACCATGGTCATTCCTTCCCGCGCGAGGGTCTGCATGACATCAAGAACCTCGCCGATCATTTCGGGATCCAAGGCCGATGTGGGCTCGTCAAAGAGCATGACCTTGGGATCCATGGCCAGCGCCCGGGCAATGGCTACGCGCTGCTGCTGGCCGCCCGAGAGCCGATCGGGATATACATTGACCTTGTCGGGGATGCCGACCTTCTGGAGCAGTCCCATGGCTTTTTTTCGGGCATCTTCCGCGGAGCGCTTGCGCACCACGACCTGCGCAAGAGTCACATTTTCCAGAGTGGTTTTGTGGGGAAAAAGATTGAAGGATTGAAACACCATGCCCATTTCCGCCCGGGCTTTGTTGATGTCGGTTTTGCGATCCATGATGTCGATGCCGTCCACAAGGATATGCCCTTCGTCGGCCACTTCCAGCCGGTTGAGGCAGCGCAGCAGGGTGCTTTTGCCGGAGCCCGACGGCCCAATGACCACGACCACTTCTCCTTCTTCGATCCTGCAGGAAACGTTGTTCAAGGCCTTGACCTCATGGGGCACATAGAAATATTTTGATATGTTTTTAACTTCGATCACTAGGTGATGGTCCTCCTTTCCAGGTATTGCAGGAACATGGAAAGCGTAAACGTCAGGACCAGGTACAGCAGTGCGCACATGAACCAGAGCTCAAAGGGCTGCAGGCTGGTCGTGACCACTTCGCGGGTGGCTTTGGTTAGCTCCCGGATGGCGATGATCCCCAGAAGAGAAGAGTCCTTGATCAGGCTGATGAACTGACCGGCCAGGGGCGGGAAAATGCGCCGAAAGGCCTGGGGCAGGATGACGTGTCGCATGTTTTGGGCGTAGGACATCCCCAGGGAGCGGGCGGCTTCGGTCTGCCCGCGGTTAATTGACTGAATCCCGGCACGGACAATTTCAGCTACGTACGCCCCCGCAAAAAACGCCAGCGCAGCCACGCCGTACCAGATGGGCGGCAGCTGGCCGAAACCCTTATTCGCCAGCATGGTATTGACGACCGTGCCGATGGCGAAATACCAGATGAAAATCTGCACCAGCAGAGGGGAGCCGCGGATCAGTTCCACATAAGTTATGGCTGTCCATTTAAAGGCTGGGTTGGCGGAGATGCGCGCCAGGCCGGCAAATAGTCCGATAAATATCCCGATGACGATCGCTACCATGCTGACCTTGAGCGTCAGCCAGAGCCCGTCCAGTAGAATACCGACCTTCCATTTGTCGTGGGCGCCCAGGACATCGCCCGAATAGATGAAGTCGTTTTCGGACACACGCAGGCTTTTTACCGGAACGGCGTATTTTGCCTGATCACCGTTGCCGCGGATATAGACCATCGCTTCTTTGTCCTGCCGGACGATCTTGTCCACTTTGCCCTGGATTTCCGAACGGACTTCAATGTAGTCCTTATAAAAAAAATATTGCGGAACCCGGTACCAACGCCAGACATAGTCCACTTTCAGGGTGGCATAGTAGGTTCCGCAGAAGACCGCAAGGATAAGGACGATAAAGACTCCTATCCAGAAATAATAGGTTGTCTTGCTTTGCATGCGCATGTCGCTTGGACTGAAAGCCATTGACTGAGACCTTTGAATTTTTATTGTTGTGGTCTGCAGGGTAATGGGTTTTGGCATTTCGCAGGAACCATGTTAATGCCTTCGTCAACGGCGGCATATCCGC
>JAWOHP010000080.1:0-61481 GCA_046485065.1 Desulfobacterales bacterium
CCGCGGGTATGGAATTATCCGAATTTACCGAAGGGCATATTCAAAATTTCATGAAAGACCTGGAGCCCCGGGATTTTCAGTTACAACCGAGGCATGCAATGCATATCTGGCTGAACACGGCGCTTTCCCGGAAGGAATGTGGGAGCAGGAAAAAGAGGCTCTTAAAACTTTAGAGATTGCAACAGGAAAAAAATTCGGTGACCCGCATAATCCTCTGCTCGTCTCCTGCCGGTCAGGCGCTAAATTTTCAATGCCGGGCATGATGGACACAGTCCTCAATATCGGTCTTAACGAAGAGACTGCCGAAGGTTTAGCCAAAATGATTGGTGACGAACGTTTTGTATATGATTCATACCGCCGCCTTGTGCAAATGTTCGGGAGTGTAGTAATGAATATCCCGGATGAAAAATTTGAGGAAGTAATTACAGAAATCCGCAGGGATTATGTGGTTAATACGGATTCCGAACTTCCTGCAGATGCATGGAAAATTATCACAGAGAAATTCAAGCGGATTTTTAAACATTACGCTCAAATGGATTTTCCGACAGATCCATATGAGCAGTTACGGCTCGCTACCGAGGCTGTTTTTAAAAGCTGGAACGGGAAAAGGGCTGTTGACTACCGCAACGCCGCCGGTATTTCACATGATCTTGGAACCGCTGTCAGTATTGTGACGATGGTTTTCGGCAACATGGGAGACGACAGCGCTACAGGTGTCGCAATGACCCGTAACGGTTCAACCGGCGAAAAGCAGCTTGAAGGTGATTACCTTATAAATGCCCAGGGCGAAGATGTTGTAGCCGGCATCCGAATGACAAAGGACCTGTCAGAAATGAAAGCAGATATGCCGGTTGCTTACCGTGAATTCGAAGAAGTGGCTAATCTCCTTGAAAAACACTGCCGCGACATGCAGGATATGGAATTCACGGTTGAAAAAGGCAAGCTCTGGATGCTTCAGACAAGGGACGGAAAACGGACGGCCCAGGCCGCTGTAAGGATTGCCGTGGATATGGCTGAAGAGGGGCTTATATCCCGAGAAGAAGCGGTTTTAAGGGTTGCTCCCGAACAGATTGATTTCTTTTTGCACCCCCAGTTTGATATCAAAGCTGTTGAAGCCGCGAAGGCAGAAGGCAGATTGCTGGCAAGCGGCCTCAATGTCTCTCCCGGCGCTGCAGTAGGCGTAGTTGCTTTTGATGCGGATCGCGCTGAATCGTGGGCAAAGGAGGAGGGGAAGCAGGTTATAATGGTTCGGCCTGAAACGAGGCCGGATGATGTTCACGGAATGCTTGCGGCAAAAGGCATTCTGACCACCCGCGGGGGACGCACAAGCCATGCCGCGCTTGTTGCCCGCCAGTTCGGAAAACCAGCCGTCGTAGGTGTTTCTTCCCTCACGGTAGACCTTGGCAGGCGCAGGATGAGCGTTAAAGACAAAACAGTTCATGAAGGAGACTGGATATCAATTGACGGAACAACAGGGAAAGTCTATCTGGATAAATTGTCAACTACAATTCCGGATATCAAAGATCCCTGGCTTATAAAGCTTCTTTCATGGGCGGATGAATTCAGGCGACTCGGGGTCTGGGCAAATGCCGATTATCCGCGCGATGCAAAGCGCGCCCGCGATTACGGCGCTGAAGGAATAGGCCTTTGTCGCTCGGAGCATATGTTCTTTGAATCCGAACGTCTTCCCTTTATCCAGAAAATGATCATGACCGATTTTCCGATTGAACGGCGCGAAGCCATAAATTCAATCCTACCTTTTCAGAGGGATGATTTCGCAGAGTTATTCCGCATAATGGATGGCCTTCCTGTAATTATTCGTCTGCTTGACCCTCCTTTGCATGAGTTTTTACCGAATCATGTTGAGCTGATGCGAGACCTTTCTGATTTGAAGATCAGGATAAAGAACGCGGGAAATTTGTCTGATATTGATGACCTCCTGCAAAAAATCAGGTTAAAGGAAAAAATACTAAAGCGGGTTGAAAGCCTCCGTGAGCAAAATCCAATGCTTGGAATGAGGGGCGTAAGGCTTGGAATTCATATCCCGGAACTCACCATGATGCAGGTTCGTGCGGTCTTTGAAGCTGCCTGCATTGTGGCAAGAGAAGGCATTAAGGTTTATCCGAAAATAATGATACCGCTTACCAGCCATGTTAACGAGCTGAAAGCGCAACGGACTACGCTGGAAGCTGAAGCGATAAAAGTAATGAATGAACAGGGCAGGGAAATTGATTACAAGTTCGGGACAATGATTGAGCTACCGCGCGCGGCCATGACTGCCGACCATATTGCGGAATATGCCTCCTTCTTTTCCTTTGGCACAAACGACCTTACCCAGACGACTTATGGAATATCAAGAGATGATGCCGAATCCGGATTTCTGGTCGAATATCTCGGTTCCGGCATTCTCCCGGACAATCCGTTTGCTACGATTGACAGAGACGGTGTCGGCGAGTTGATGGATATTGCCGTTAAGAAAGGGAGGTCGGTAAAACCTGATCTTGAATGCGGGATTTGCGGTGAACACGGAGGTGATCCAAAATCAATTATGGTGTGCCACGAGCTCGGGCTTAACTATGTTTCGTGTTCTCCTTTCCGAGTTCCGGTTGCAAGGCTTGCCGCAGCACATGCAGCGCTTCTGGAAAAGAAAAACATTAAGAAAAAGAAAAAGTAATAATTCCAAACCGTTGTCATTTTTTGTAATGCAGGGAGTCATAACGCGGTTCCCTGCATTACAGCATCCTCATATTCCTTTCCGATTGACATAAATTTTTCCGTGTTTATCCTTTAAGTTAAAGACGACTTGGGAAAAAGTCATTCTGCTGTGTTGCGCTTCATCTTTTGTCATTCCAGCGTACTTTCATGTACGCCTCATTCCTCAAGATTCGTGCGCCTTGCATAATGAGCTTTTTACTAAGCCGTCAATAATATTCTTATAAAATAATTGATAAATCAGGAGGCATTTATGCGTTTTGATAAATTTACAATAAAATCACAGGAAGTCATTCAGAATGCTCATTCTGCAGCTTCTCAAAATAATAATCAGCAGATAGAACCTGAGCACCTTCTTTCAGCAATGCTGAGCGAGAAGGAAGGAATAACAAGAGACATGTTAAACAAGCTCGGTGTTTCCCCCGATTCTGTCGCCAGAGAGGTTGCTCTTTCGATCGACAGGTTGCCCAAGGTCAAAGGTGTTGGAGATATCCGCATCTCCCAGAAAACCGGCAATATACTTGACGCCGCCTTCGCTGAAGCTTCAAAAATGAAGGATGAATATGTAAGTACGGAACATATTCTTCTTGCAATTTCAGATGATCAGGCGGGTGAGGCATCAAAGATTCTGAAAAGGCACAATATTACGAGAGAGTCTATCCTGAAAGTTCTGGTAGATGTCAGGGGTACCCAGAGGATTACAGACCCGAATCCCGAAGAAAAATATCAGGCTTTGAATAAATACAGTCGCGATCTTACAGACCTTGCGAGGCTTGGAAAGCTTGATCCGGTAATAGGACGTGATGATGAAATAAGGCGTATTGTCCAGGTTCTTTCGAGAAGAACAAAGAACAACCCGGTTCTTATCGGGGAACCGGGAGTGGGTAAAACAGCTATTGTCGAGGGGCTTGCGCGCAGGATTGTTGAAGGGGACGTTTCGGAAAGCTTAAAAAACAGGCGCCTTGTTGCTCTTGATATGGGTGCTTTGATTGCAGGAGCAAAATACAGGGGTGAGTTTGAAGACCGTTTGAAGGCAGTTCTTAAAGAGGTTGAGAAAGCTGAAGGCGAGATAATTCTTTTTATCGATGAACTTCACACTCTTGTGGGGGCCGGAGCAGCCGAAGGAGCAATGGACGCATCCAACATGTTAAAACCGGCTCTTGCAAGAGGAACCCTTCGCTGTGTCGGAGCTACAACGATAAACGAATACAGAAAATATATAGAAAAAGATGCGGCGCTTGAAAGGCGTTTTCAGCCGGTAATGGTTCCGGAGCCAACAGTCGAAGATACAATTTCTATCCTGCGCGGACTTAAGGAAAAATATGAGGTGCACCACGGAGTAAGAATCCAGGATTCTGCAATAGTTGCTGCTGCCTCTCTTTCCAGTCGCTATATTACGGACAGATTTCTTCCGGATAAGGCAATCGATTTGATTGATGAATGCGCTTCGAAACTGAGGATTGAAATTGACAGCATGCCCGCTGAAATTGACGAGATTCAGCGCAGGATAATCCAGGCCGAGATTGAACGGGAAGCCATGAAAAAGGAAACAGATCCTGCTTCAAAGGATCGGCTCTTAAAGCTTGAAGCAGAACTTTCCGGTATGAACGACGAAATAAATGAAATGAAATCCCACTGGCAGAAAGAGAAAGATCTGATTCAGGTAATAAGAAAAATAAAGGAAGAGATTGAGCAACTTGGTACCGAAGAGCAGCAGGCTGAAAGAGATGGCAACCTTGCCAGGGTTGCGGAGATAAGATACGGAAAGGCTTCTGATTTAAGAAAAAGACTTGATGATGCCAATCAAAAACTATCTGAATTGCAGAAGGACAGAAAAATGCTTAAGGAAGAGGTCGATGATGAAGATATTGCGGAAGTTGTATCAAAATGGACCGGAATCCCGGTAAGGAGAATAATGGAGGGCGAAAGGGAAAAGCTTGTGAGTATGGAGGAGCGGCTCGGAAACAGGGTAATCGGTCAGGATGAGGCTATAACGGCCGTTTCAAATGCGGTTCGGAGAGCCCGGTCCGGTTTGCAGGATCCAAACAGGCCAATAGGCTCATTTATTTTCATGGGACCGACAGGAGTCGGAAAAACCGAGCTTGCGAAAGCTCTTGCCGAGTTTATTTTTGACAGTGAGCAGGCGATAGTGCGGATTGATATGTCCGAATATATGGAGAAACACTCTGTTTCGAGGCTTATAGGCGCCCCGCCGGGTTACGTAGGGTATGATGAAGGAGGGTATCTCACAGAAGCTGTAAGGAGAAGGCCTTATTCCGTTGTTCTTTTCGACGAGATAGAAAAAGCACACCCCGAAGTTTTCAATGTTCTGCTTCAGATACTGGATGACGGCAGAATGACGGACGGGCATGGAAGAACGGTTGATTTTAAAAATACGATAATAATAATGACTTCCAATGTAGGAAGCCAGTGGATTCAGGAGCTGGGGGCTTCAAAGCGCGAAGAGATGGAAACCCGTGTTATGGAAGCATTAAAGGCAAGTTTTAAGCCGGAGTTTTTAAACAGAATAGACGAAACGATTATTTTCCACAATCTTACAACGGAGCAGATAGGCGAAATTGTCGGAATTCAGATAAAAAAACTCGAAGCTAGGCTTTTGGAAAGAAACATCGCGCTGATTCTTTCGGATGAAGCAAAAAAAATTATTGTGGAAAAAGGATACGATCCGGTTTACGGCGCCCGTCCTTTAAAGCGCGCAATTCAGAAATATCTGGAGAACCCTCTTTCAATGGAAATACTTAAAGGCAAAGTCGCTGAGGGAAGCACGGTAAAGGCTGAGGCAAAAGGAGAGAAGATAATATTTGCAACTTCTTAAAAAAGAAATAAAAAACCCGGGCAATAAAAAAACCCGGGTTTTTTATTTTGCAAAACGCCTTATTATTTTGTCGTAGCCGTATCTGTTACATAATTTTCAACAAGCTTCTTCTTATCCTGATCTGTAATCACCTGCGGTATTTTTTCCAGGGCAATTTCGAAGGCCTGATCGATCATATCTGTGCGCAGTTTTTCTTTTTCTTTCATAAGCTGAAATTCAGCATTTTGTTTTGCCTTTTCGATTATCATTATGCTTTCTTCACTTGCTTCTCTTATAATTTCGGCTTTTTTTGATTCACCCTGCCTGAGAAGATTTTCTTTCAGCTGTGCAAAACGGGTTTCGCTTTCATCAAGAGTTGCCATGGCTTCGTTGATTTTAACCGAGATTATTTCTCTTTCAGCTTCAAGATGCCTGAGTTCACTTGATATTTCCTCTTTTCGCCCCTTTAAAAAATCCATAAGAGGTTTCCCGCCGAATTTGACTATGAGAAAAATCATGATAAAAAAGTTGACCCATTTTAATACAAGGTCATATGTGGGTCTCCATGTGTTTTCTGAAGCAAAAGCATCAATTGCTGAAAAATGAAGAAAGAAAGTTCCTGCCATAAAGCAGAAACAAATGAGAAAAAATCTGTAACTGTTTTTCATCAACCAAGCCTCCGGTTCAGGACTTTTTCAATAATAATTTCAGCTATTTTTTCAGATTCGTTAGATAAATGCTTTCTTGCTTCAGAAATTTTTGCCTCAATTATTTTCTCATTTTGAGCCTTAATAGCTTCAATCTCTTTATAGGCAGAAGCAAAAATATTTACAGCTTCTTTGTTTCCTTTTTCTTCGAGCTCGACGTTCAATTTAAACGCTTCGTCTTTAACCTGATCTTCACGGATTCTGAGCTGATCATTAAGATTATCTATCGCATTCTCTGAATCATAAATATCAGTTTTGATTTTTTTTATGTGGTTTTCCCTTTCGCTTATAATGCTTCTTATAGGGCGAAACATAAGGCGCCTGATAATAAAAAGAAAAATCAAAAAAGAAAGAAGCTGGACGATAAGCGTTTCATTAATTGTAATTAAGGCTATATTGCTTACAATTTGCATTATATTATTCCGTTAAGCAAACGTGTCTTTATCAAACAACAAAGAGAAGCAGCAGGGCAATAACAAGAGAGTAAATACCTGTAGATTCCGCAACTGCCTGCCCAACCAGCATGGTCCTTGTTATAAGTCCGGCTTCCCTTGGATTCCTGCCGATTGCTTCACAAGCTTTTGATGCCGTGATTCCTTCACCCACGCCCGGGCCAATTGCACCAAGACCCATGGCTAAACCTGCTCCTAAAAAAGCTGCTGCCTTGATAATGTCTGCGCCTTCGACTGCCATTTTGTCCTCCTGAATCGTATAATTATTAATAAGAATGTTAAAAAATTTATTTGTTGAAAAAATTCTGCTACATCACAAATATCATAATAAGCGCTATAACGAGCGCGTAAATACCAGTTGATTCTGCGACTGCCAGTCCTATAAGCATGGTTCTCGTTATGTCCACTGCTGCGTTTGGATTTCTTGCTATCCAGCGGACGCCTCCCTGTCCTGTGATACCCACACCGAGACCCGGCCCGATAGCGCCGATCCCCATACAAAGACCTGAACCGAGCAGTGACATTTGAACAGCTATGGACTCTGTTGCGGGAAAGGATTTAAACATAAGTATGCAACTGATCAGAAAGCCGTATATGGCAGTTGTTTGAGTAACGGCCTGGCCAAGCAGCATGACATTTGTAACAGATGGGGTCGTCAAAGGGTTTCTTGCGACACCTTCACAACTTGATTCTGCCACGAGTCCGCCCCCTATGCCGGGGCCTATCCCGGCCAGTCCTGTTGCAAGTCCTGCGCCCAGCAAGGCAGCCCAGGTTGGAGAAAACGGTCTTCCCGAGAAGTTGGTAAATAACAGAATAAACGACGTTACAAGTGAAAAAATAGCCGGAGTCTGGCATACGGCAGAGCCTATAAGCATGTTTGTCATGATACGGCCGCTGAAAGCGGGCTGCCTTGAAATGCCTGTACACGCTGCTCCAGCAGGAAATCCGGAGCCTATACCTGCGCCGATAGCTCCGAGCCCCATACATAGTCCTGCCCCGAAAATGGTTGAAACCGTAGTATAAGATACTGCGGAAAACTTGGTAAATAAAAGCAGCATAGCTATTACGAGTGCAAATATTGAGGCTGATTCCGCAATGGCCTGACCTACCAGCATTGTTTTTAATATTTCTCCGGCCTTTCCGGGATTCCGCGCGACAGCCAAAGTTGCGCAGGAAGCAGTGTATCCTTCTCCGATAGCTGCTCCGATTGCGCCGAATCCTATTGCGAACCCGGCACTCGAAAAGGCGGCAGCCTGTATCCAAGTTTGTATTTCAAATCCCATAATTTACTTAACCTGCACTGATATATATACGATGGTAAGCATAGTAAAAACGAAGGCCTGAATCGTTCCTACAAAAATTCCGAAAAACAGGTTTAATACCGGCGGAATTATTAAGCTGTATGAAAGATAAGATATTACCAGAATAATTATTGAGCCTCCCATTATATTCCCGAAAAGCCTGAAAGATATTGAAACAACCTTTGCAAGTTCACCGATGACATTAAGCGGCATCATAAAAAACATAGGCTCAAAATAGCTTTTTATATATTCTTTTATTCCCTTTGCCTTTATTCCTTCATAATGGGAAAGAACAAAACCCATTAAACCCAGGCTTAAGGGCGTATTAAGGTCTTTTGTAGGTTCCTCCATATGGGGAATCAGGCTTATCCAGTTTGAAAAAACAAGAAACAGGAATAAAGCGCAGATAAGGGGAGAATATTTTTTGGCCAGTTCCTCATCCATGGCATCTTCGGTCAGCTGATAAAGAGCTGAAACAATAAATTCACCGATTACCTGAAAAGGACCGGGAAGCATGCCACGCTTTCGGATTGTCAGGAAACCGAAAACAAGTAGGACGCAAATTACAATCCATGTCATGATAACAGGTTCAAGATTTATTGTAATTGTATATCCCTGCAACGGTATTAAAAGTTGATGTATTCTGCCAAGTTCTTCCATATTAAATTTCCATTTGTACTATTTGCTCTTTAATTTGGACAAAAGATTAAACAAGGGTTCCGATAATATTGCAATTTGTATCATGAAGATACCTATTACAACTGCTGTAAAATCAAACTGTTTAAATTTCAGGGATATAATAAGAGGTATAGCCAATATTAGATATCGGAAAAAAATTGTTAATAGTGATAATATCACAGACTTTTTCTTCGATTCCCCGATTTTTAATGTAATCGATTCTCCCATTAAAATAAAATTTATTATACTGAAAACAGAACCAAGGATGACCCCTTTACCAAATGGTTTGAGATCGAGCAATATAAAAAAAAGGCCGCCTGCAACAGCGAAAATCATTGCCCTGGAACAGTATTTTTTCTGAGTTAATCTAACTTGTTCCAATGTCAGAATTATTCTTTTTATTTTTTTTTGGATCAGTTATTTCCAATATCTGACGATATACTGTATAGCCTCCGCCGATAATACCCAGAATAATAAAAATTGTTATAAAAATTCCTTTTGTCCCGAGCCATTTGTCGAGATACCAACCAATCATTAAACAAAACAGAATACATCCTGCCATAGTCAGGCCAAGCTGCATTATTACTGAAAGATCTTCGAACCATACCCGGTTTTTTTTATAATTAAAAATCATGTTTATCTTTACCTGTGCAGAATTTAAAGCCCGTTGAGGCTTTTGAATCGCTCCAATCGGAACATTATTCTGACAACTGCTATAAAATTTATCTGATGGCTATTTAAAAATTATTAAATTAAATATAAAAAAGAAAAAGCTTAATAACAACAAATAAAAAGCTTATCAAGGCATTAATAATGATTTAATATTTAAATGATATTTATTTAATTCAGCAGAGCTCTTCAATATTAAAAGGAAAGTGTGTTCTCAATGTTTTATTTACAAGTACAGATACCGTGTGATAAATTGACAGCCCATCCATAATTATGTAGGTTTTTGACTTTTTGTAAGGCATTAAAATTTATGAAGAAGTTTGCCATCAGGAAAATGGGAGCGGGAATGCGCTATCTGTTTCGGTTCAAGAATATTTAGGATGAATATAAAATGCAGATTTCAGCTTTGGAAAAACTAAAAAGGTTTTATGCACAGTTTTCTGCTGATGATAACGTGCTTATTTTAATCAACGCAGACCCGGATTCCATTGCCAGTGCGATGGCTGTAAAAAGGTTGTTGTGGCACAGGGTTGCCGGTGTGACTATTTCCAACATAAATATTATTAAGCGCCCGGATAATCTGGCAATGATCAGGTTGCTCGGTGTAAATATGATTCATATTAATGAAATAGATGGAAATAAATTTTCCCGTTTTGTGATTACAGATTCTCAGCCAAATCATAACAACCTGTTTTTAAAATACAAATATAACGTCATTATTGACCACCACCCTGAAACAGATGCCGAAGCCGGATATAAGGACATTCGGCCGCAATACGGGGCGACCGCAAGCATGATGACCGAATATTTAAAAGCGGCAAAAATTAAACCGTCATATAAGCTTGCGACAGCCTTATATTACGCCATAAAAAATGATACCAGCAATTTTGAAAGAAAGGCTTTAAAAGAAGATATGATGGCTTTTCAGTTTCTTTTCCGGCATACAAATATTAATATTGCGAGGAAAATCGAGCAGGCTGAATTAAAATTGGAGTTTTTGAAGTATTTTAAAATTGCTTTGGAAAATATGCGGAAACAAAAGGACAGAATATTTATTCATACTGGGCAGGTTGTCAATCCGGACGTATGTGTTATACTTGCAGATTTTTTTATTAAAATCAATAGTATAAAGTGGAGTATCGTTTCAGGCCTGTGCAATAATGTTATTGTTATCATTTTCAGAAATGACGGTTTACGTAAAAACGCAGGTGAAGTGGCAAAACAGAGTTTCGGGCATATTGGTTCTGCCGGCGGGCATAAGAGCATGGCCCGTGCAGAAATCCCTGTTTCATCCATAAAGGATATTCTGGATTTTAAAAACAATGAAAAAGTATTAAAGTGGATAATTACTCAGGTTAATAAAAAGGCCGGGAAAAAATAATGTCTGAAAACAAGATTGATATAACTGTGACAATTCTGGGGTCGGGAACCTGCGTTCCGTCCCTTGAAAGAAGCTCATGCTCCGTATTAGTTGAAACAAAAGGCGCAAAAATTCTCATAGATTGCGGACCTGGAACAATCAGGAGGCTGCTTGAAAATGGTACTAAAATATACGATATTTCCCACATCTTACTTAGTCATTTTCATCCCGATCATACAGGCGAATTGATTCCTTTTCTTTTTTCAAATAAATATCCGGATGCAAGTTACCGGAAAATACCATTATACATAATTGCCGGAAGCGGGCTTGCCGAATTTTATGGCGGGCTGAAAAAGGTTTTCGGATACTGGATAGATCTCGCCCCAAACAGTTTAAATATGGTTGAAATATACAAAAACAACCATATTGAATACTTCAATGATTTCATATTGGAAATGGTTTCAGTTGAACACAACGCAGAAAGCCTGGCATTTAAAATCACAGGCGGAAAGGGAACTTCGCTTGTTTATTCAGGAGATACTGATTATTGTGAAAATCTTATTGATATTGCCGTGAATACGAATCTTTTAATTTGTGAATCGGCTCTTCCGGATGAATTAAAAGTTAAAGGGCATTTAACACCTTCTGAGGCTGGTGAAATTGCATCGAAGGCAAATGTTAAACAGCTCCTTTTAACTCACTTTTATCCGGAATGTGATAATATTGATATAGAACTTCAATGCCGAAAAACATATTCCGGTCCACTTTTTTTGGCCAGAGATTTGATGAAGATCAATTTAACGTCTTCATAAGATATTCTGCAAAGGTTTAGGATTGTTTCTCATGAGATATTATCCGGTTAATCTTGACATAAAAAATAGAAAATGCCTTGTAATCGGAGGGGGCGACGTAGGAACCAGGAAGGTTATGACCCTTTTGGAGTGTATGGCTTCAGTCACCGTTGTAAGCCCTGAGGCAAGCGAAAAACTTCTAAATCTTGCCGGTTTGGATATAATAACATTAGTAAAGCGTCCTTATATTGAATCCGATCTTGAAGGCATGTTTCTTGTTATATGCGCAACTGATGACGAAAAACTTAACCGGCAGGTGAGCAGGGATGCTGAAAAGCTGAACATGCTGTGTAATATTGCCGATCGTCCCGAAGCCTGCAATTTTATTCTTCCCTCAATAGTAAAACGGGGAGACCTGGTAATATCAATTTCAACATCAGGGAAAAGTCCTGCTTATGCGAAAAAGCTCAGAAAAGATCTCGAAAAACAGTATGGCGAAGAATACGGTATATTTATAAATATGATGGGGGAAATCAGAAAGAGACTTTTAAGCCGGCACCATGAGCATGAGGCACATAAACATATTTTCGAAGATCTTCTTGAAAAGGGCCTTGTTGATATGATCCGTAACAATGAAACAGATAAGATAAATTGTGTTCTTTTTAATGTCCTCGGAGAAGGATATTCGTTTGATGATTTGACAGGGGGTGTTATGCAAAGATCTCGTATAACACGATGTGATAAATGAATAATTTAATTATTATAACTGGCTTGTTGTATGTTATCAGCGCGGCTGGATATATTTTATTTCTTTTTATGCAAAAACAGCATCTTCACAGGTTTGGCCAGATTTTTCTGGCAACGGGTTTTTTGTGTAATTCCATTGTGATAGGATTCTATTTTGCAAAAACAGGTCAAATACCTGTGAGAAATCTGCATGAAACACTTCTTTTAACAGGATGGGCCATTGCCGGAGTTTTTTTTGCTTTTCAATACAAGTTTAAAATAAAAATTCTGGGCGGTTATGCTGCATCGCTTGCCGCAATTTCTGTGACAGCAGCATTTATCGTTCCTTATAAAACGGTCGAAGCCCAAAATATCTTTAACAGCATATGGTTGATATTGCATGTTGTTTCGATATTTTTGGGTCATGCCGCCTTTGCCATGGCATGTGGAGTCGGATTGCTTTATGTTACGCAGGAAAATGCAATTAAGACAAAAAAACATGGTTTTTTCTACAAACGCCTTCCATCTCTGGATCTTCTCGACAGCACCGGTTATGCCTGTATAATCACAGGTTTTACGTTGCTTACCATAGGCCTTATTACCGGATTCGTATACGCAAAGTCGGTCTGGGGAAAATTCTGGAGCTGGGATCCAAAAGAGGTCTGGTCTGGAATTACCTGGCTATTGTATGCGGCAATTCTTCACGGACGACTGACAGTCGGGTGGAGAGGTAAAAAGGCTGCCACGATGGCCATTATTGGATTTATTGTTGTTTTGTTTACTTTTTTTGGTGTTAATTTTCTTTTAAAAGGGCATCATGGAATATTTACACAATGACGTGTTTACATCGGTTTTAATAAGCCCCCGGTATGTTTGATATATATGGTAGAAATAATACTTCTAGGAATAAATCATAAAACCGCTCCGGTTGAAATAAGAGAGCTGCTTGCCGTTTCAAAAGAGGAAGCGGCAGCAATGCTTGATACCATTAAAGAATCATCTTCAATCAACGAAGTCGTTATCTTTTCGACTTGTAACCGGGTTGAAATTCTGATGGCGGCAAACGATAAAACAGAAGCGGTTGAAACAGCCAAAAGGCATCTTTCAGAATTTAAAAACGTGCCTCTTTCTCAATTCCGGGATTCAATTTATATTCATGAAGGCGATGAGGCTGTCCGGCATATATTCAGGGTCGCATCCAGTCTTGATTCCATGATGGTCGGGGAGCCCCAGATTCTCGGGCAGATCAAAGAAGCATATTTTAATGCAACAAAAAGAAAAACCTCAGGAGTTATATTAAACAGGCTTCTTCACAGAACTTTTTTTACGGCAAAAAGGATAAGAACAGAAACCGGGATCGGAGATCACGCAGTTTCAATCAGCTATGCTGCTATTGAGCTGGCCAGGAAAATATTCGGGCAGCTCGAAGGTAAAAAAGTTCTGCTAATAGGCGCAGGTGAAATGGCCGAGCTTGCTGTTGAACATCTGCTCAAAAACAGGGTTAAAGAGATTTTTGTTGCAAACAGGACATTTAAAAACGGTGTTGAACTTGCCAGGAAATTCGGCGGGAGCGCCATAAAGTTTGAAGAGATCTCCCGTTTTATTATTCAGGTTGATATTATAATCAGTTCAACCGGTTCATCGGAAATAATACTTACAAAAGATCAGATCAAACATATTATGCCCGGCAGGAGGAATCGCCCGCTTTTCTTTATTGATATAGCAGTTCCGAGAGATATTGATCCTGCAATTAATAAACTAAACAACGCTTATGTCTATGACATAGACGATTTAAAAGGTGTTATCGATGAAAATCTCGAAGATAGAAATAAAGAGGCCATAAAGGGTGAAAGAATTATTGATGAAGCCGTTATAAGCTTCAGGCAGTGGTACGACAGCCTTGATGTTGTTCCCACCATAGTTGCTTTGAGAAATAAAATAGATTCTATTGCAACAGCTGAAATAGAAAAAACCATGCATGTATTAAATATTTCGGAAAGCGAACGGGACGCTTTTTACAGAATGAAAAATGCGCTGATAAATAAAATGATGCATAATCCAACTCTTCTCTTAAAAAGGGACGGATGCCATGGAAACAATTCTCTTTATATTGATGTTACACGCAAGCTTTTCAATCTTGACGAATGATGGCTTTGTAAAAAGTCATTCTGCTGTGTTGCGCTTCATCTTTCGTCATTGCGGCGTACTAAAATGTACACACCCTTCGGGTCCCGCGTTTGCGGTATTCCTCAAGATTCGCGCGCCTTGCATAATGAGCTTTTTACTTTGCCATCCATTTGATATTGTCAATCATTGACGAGTGATGACTTTTGAGAACACAAAGCAAAAAAAGGAAATTTTAACTGTTTATTCTTTGCGTCTTTGAGGCTTTGTGTGAAAAATCTAATAATGGAGAATGAATTTGAAGAAAACAGCGTTTCTGTTTCCGGGACAGGGGTCCCAGTCAGTGGGTATGGGTCTTGACTTTTACGAGGAGTTCACCTTTGTAAAAGATCTTTTCGAAATGGTTTCAGATATATGTAAAATTAACATATCAAAGCTTTGTTTCAAGGGCCCAATGGAAGACCTCACCGCAACGGTTAACCTGCAACCCTCAATAACCGCCGTAAATCTTTCATGTCTGTCGGCCATTGCAAGAGAAGGAATAAAACCATTTTTTTCAGCCGGTCACAGCCTCGGTGAATACAGCGCGCTTCATGCAGCAGGGATTGTTTCCGAAGAAAGCGCTTTAAGTCTTGTCTTCAAAAGGGGAGAACTGATGCATCGGGAGGCAACTAAATACAAGGGAGCAATGCATGCTGTAGTAGGGCTTCCCATCGAAGAGATTGAACAGATAATAGAAGAGGTTAAAGGTGGGAATGTAGTATCGGTGGCAAATCATAATACAAAAACACAGATTGTAATTACAGGAGAGCCTGATGCAGTTTTAAAAGTTTCAACCGCTGCTTCTGCTAAAGGTGCAAAGTCAGTTCCTCTTAAAGTAAGCGGTGCTTGGCATAGTGAATTGATAAGGGGAGCAGAAAAAGAATTTAATGAGTGTCTGGAAAGCGCCTCTTTCAGTAAGCCGGAAACACCTGTTATTCATAATGTTACGGCCAATATTTCCATGGATCCTTCTGAAATAAGAATTATTATGGGGAAGCAGTTATGCAGTCCTGTTAAGTGGTTTGATTCAATGTGCGGGCTAATTGATGAACAGGTCGAAATATTTGCGGAAATCGGTCCGGGCACAGTGCTTACAGGGCTATTGAAAAAAATATTGCCGAAGGATTACCCCTGTAAAATATATGCAATCAACAGCCTGAAAAGTTATGAAAATTTTATAAAAGAAGCCAAGTAAACATTATTTCAGAAGGATTTTTTCAGGTTCTTTCGTTATCTTCAGGTTCAACCCATACGATATGCTTTTTATTAACAAAAAGTATTTTCCCCTCGCTTTCCCTGTAAGATACTTCAACCAGAACTACAAAAGGAGCTTCAGATTTTGTAAAAATATCAGAAACTCTCTGTTCCGATGTTAGATTTATTCTACCCTGAATTGTTAAACCGTCCGTTGTTTTAATTGTGACCTTTTTATAGTCTGTTTTATTGATATGATCTTTTTTGTTTTTAGCCAAGTTATTACCCCCTGTAATGTTAAGATTGATACCATTGCATAACATGCGATATAAAACTTTTTCACGGTACGGGAAATATGAGTTATCCAAAGCGCTCGCAGCAGCGTCAATTTATGTTCACATATAACATAATTTATAAAGATACAATATAAAGCTGCATTATATGTGATGGTTGTCTTAAGGTGACAATGAATACTATTTTTTTGCTTTACTTGTAAAAGCCTTTATGTTAATTAAACCAATTCCATAATGGAAAAATCTCTACGTTAGAGGGGCTTGCTATGAAGAAAAAAGACGTCGAATATTTCAGACAGTTTTTATCAAAACGCCTTGAAGAGCTTTTAAGTCAGGCAGAGGATACGGTTTCCGGGATGACAGATCCCAAGGAGAACTTCCCAGATCCAACAGATCGCGCAGCTCTTGAGGCTGACCGTAATTTCATGCTCAGAATCAGGGACAGGGAAAGCAAACTGATTCGCAAGATTAAATCGGCTTTAGAGCGGATCGAAAATGGCACTTTTGGCATATGCGAAACATGTGGCGGTGAGATTTCAGTTAATCGCCTTAAGGCAAGACCCGTGACTTCTCAATGCATAGACTGCAAAGCGAAAGAGGAGGCCTTGGAAAAAGCTCTTGGATTATAGCAACAACAGGAGAATTGACCTTCATATACATTCAACAGCATCAGACGGGACTTATTCTCCCAAAGAAATAATTGCTTTAGCTGAAAGAATAAATCTTGCGGCTATTGCAATTACAGATCATGACACAATTGACGGCTCAAAAGAAGCAATCGTTGCCGGTACCCCCCCGGGTTTAAATTTATTAACAGGCGTTGAAATCAGTGCGGCACCCCCTTCATCTTTTTTCTGTTCAGGAAGTTTCCATATTCTGGGATATTCATTTCGCCTTGATGACCCTTTATTAAATGAGACTCTTTCCAAACTGCAGCAAGCCAGAGAAAATCGAAATCCCGGGATAATCAAGCTCTTAAATAATCTTGGCATAAATATCTCGATTCAGGAAGTGATTGAACTTGCAGGTGACGGGCAGACAGGAAGACCCCATATTGCAAGGTTAATGTTAGAGAAGGGATTCGTCGGGTCAATTGAAGAAGCCTTCGACAAATATCTGGGAAAGGGAAAAGCGGCATACGTCGATAAATACAGGATCGAATGCGGCAAGGTGATTGAGATTATTACCAGTGCAGGCGGTATCCCAGTACTTGCGCATCCCGCGCTTATTGAAATCGGGAATGACAGCATGTTTGAGAAGCTTATGGTTGAATTGAAAGAAATGGGTTTAAGAGGGATAGAGGCGTATTATCCGGAACATTCAAAAGAACAGATTTCATATTATTTGAAACTTGCACAAAAACATGAGTTGCTCATAACGGGTGGTACCGACTTTCACGGTTCTTTGAAACCCGATATTAATATGGGTTCCGGAAGAGGAGATTTTCATGTGCCATATTATCTGTATGAAGATCTTATTAAGCAATTAAGGTCAGGGAGTTTTGATGAATCGGCCTGAACCTTCTGCATTAGAAAAACGACTTGCATACGAATTTAAAAATCAAAGCCTTCTTGAAGAGGCTCTTAGGCACAGCTCTTTCGTGAATGAGCAGGCGCACCTCCAGATGCGTGATAATGAGAGGCTTGAATTTTTAGGAGATGCCGTTTTAAATCTTGTCATAGGGCATATTCTGCTTAATCGTTTTCCGGATCTGGATGAAGGAGATCTTTCCCGGATGCGCTCCAATCTGGTTAATGAAACACAGGTTGCGTCTGTTGCGCGGTCTTTGGATCTTGGTTTTCATATACAACTTGGGAAAGGTGAATTTTTAACTAATGGAAGGGAAAAAAACTCCATATTGGCAAACACATTTGAAGCAATCATTGCCGCAGCATATCTCGACGGTGGTTATGATACGGCTTTCAAATTGATTGAAAAATGTTTCTCAGGCTTTTTCGAGTCCGATCGAAATCTTGCTTCAACATACGATTATAAAAGCAGAATTCAGGAACTTCTTCAAACGGGACAAGGTGAAAAACCGGTTTACAGTGTTATTGAAGAAACAGGCCCGGACCACAACAAGGCTTTCAGGGTCGAGTTATCGGTAAATGATATCCGGACCGAAGGATATGGAAAAAGTAAAAAACACGCAGAGCAGGATGCGGCCAGAAAAGCGCTTGACATACTGACGGCAAATCAAATGAAAGCCGATGGATAACACCCCAAAAGATTTTATAATTCCTGTTTTTATCCCCCACGCAGGATGTCCTAATCAATGCGTTTTCTGCAATCAGAATACAGTTACCGGAGAAAAAAAAGGCATACCTTCGCAGGAAGAGTTGAATAATATCATAGATACATTTTTAAATTATAAAGGGGAAAAAAGAAACAGGGTGCAAATCGGATTTTACGGGGGTAATTTTTTAGGCCTTGAAACCGGCATAATAAAAAAGCTTCTGTCCGCGGCAACAAGCTATGTCAAAAAAGGACTTGTTGACAGCATAAGGTTTTCAACCCGGCCCGATACCATTGATGATAATAAACTTGATATTGCTGAGAGCTTCCCGATTTCTACGATTGAGCTGGGCGTGCAATCGATGGATGATGATGTACTCGTCGCGTCAAAGCGGGGTCACACATCTTCCGATACAATAAACGCGGTTTCGCTGATTAAAAAAAGAAAGTTCGATACAGGCCTTCAGATGATGATAGGATTGCCTGGTGATGATGAGAAGAGATCACTTCATACCGCGCACCGTATTGCGGAACTCCTTCCCGATTTCGTAAGAATATATCCGACCGTTGTGCTGGCTGGAAGCCCTCTTGCCATGTTATATAAGAAAGGAAAATATGTGCCGCTCTCTCTTGAAGAAGGAGTGTCGATTACAAAAAAGGCATATCTTGTTTTCAGGAATAATAATATAAGGGTTATCCGCATGGGTTTGCAGGCGACGGAGGATCTGCAGGAAGGAATTTCCATCCTTGCCGGACCCTATCATCCGGCCTTTGGCCATCTCGTGTATTCGGAAATTTTTCTTGATAATATAATTGGTGCTCTTCAATCGAAAGCTGTACTGCCTGAAGAGATCATCATAAGAGTCCATCCGGAAAGTGTTTCGGAACTCCGTGGATTGAAAAACGGCAACATCGGTAAAATAAAAAAGTTGTTTGACATCAAATCCGTGCGTGTAGTCCCTGACTCATCATTGCAGGCAGACGGATTCAGCATAAATGGAAATGGGTTATTCTATCCATGCCATCAGTTCGCTTAGAGCGGTTGACGAATTTAGATATGGGTTTTTACTTGCTATGGCGTATTGCTGAATCTCTTTCAGCAACTCACTTAACGGCAACGTCTCTATTCTCCCTTTTCTTTCCGTTGAATATTCTGAGACATATCCCCACATATGCTGTAACGCATTCTTCATTCCGCCGGTCGACGGAGGTTTTCTCAGTAACTCTGTCAGAACCTTTGTCAATTCAGAAAAATTGACATCCTTTATTCTGGCTACATTGCTTCCAATTTCCTTATATAATCTTACGTCGCGAGCAAGCACGGAATACTTGTGATTACTCCACAATTGCTGCGCATTTCTTGGTAAAGGTATGCGGCCTTGCTCCTTATCAATATACTTGCCTGCAAGTAATTGAAGCTGCTTGCAGGGTTCATCAATATAAATATCCGGCCAGATGCCTTTATTTGAACGCGTAATCACAGGTGATTTTTCTTTATAGCCTCTGAGCAACATTTCGGCTGCGAGCTGCCTATGACGTTGCTGAAGTGCCCAGCCAAAACCAACCCATCGGATAGTTTCCGGATGATTAGAATATCCCTTTTTGCCGTTTTCAATTATAGAAACGATTCCGTGGAGTTCTCTATGCTCTCCAAGTAAACTTTGTCGATTTAAATAACCCGGACTGATATCCCATATTCTCATTCGGTTTCCTTACGCATAACGTCAGCATTCAGCGACTGCCATACAGTCCTTTGGAAAGCCTCATACCTGATTACGAACTCAACGATAACCATTCGAAGACTGACATCCTGTACCGTCCACACGGATGAAACGGGCTGTGAGCAGTGCTGCGGCTATCGCGGGCGCCACTAATAACACGACGGATATTTTCAGATATGTCGCAGGTGAAATGCCTTGCCACAAGTGGAGGACGACTGCGATGCAGGCCGACAGGACACTTGCTAAGAGAAGCCTTAAACCAAAGTACTCGTTAGCCTTGTACCAAATAATATCATTGCTCAGCGTTTTCCGGGTGCGATAGCCATAAACCCGATTACGGGGAACTTTCCGTAAGATTAGAGGAATTGACAGTACGGAAAAGACTGTTACGCAAATCAGGATTGTGAACAGACCCTTATCGAAAACGCTCAAGTCATCACCTCGCAAAAGGCGCCACTCTATCGGCCCAACATTTCAGTATTATATAGATAACATAATTAGTGTCCATCCGGAAACAAAATTTGTACACATTGAGATTTTCCTGCATATCCCTGTAACACCCCGAATGCCCGGTTTTTACATTGACAAATTAGCATGTTATGCTATTTAAATCATAACGACCGGATTTAAACTTATTAAATCCGGATTTCCTCAATTTCGGCTTCATAAGAATAACTCCTCTGGAACTGCATCTGTAGAGATCTTTGAAGAAAGTCCAATTTTGCCCAAGTTCGAGGAAGGCAAAAATTTTAACCGCAGGAATACATTGAAGTATTTCGAGGATTGAAATTTGAGCCTGACGAAGAAATCGGTCAAAAGGGGGCGTTATGCAAAGGTCTCTCGTAATTGTCCATAACCGGAGAAATAAATGAACGGTTCATATCCGGATATAGATTCAGTCAAAAAGTGTGTTCTGAAATTTGTGCTAAGACAGGATATTAATGATGCCTTTGATTTTCTTGTTGGGCGCTTGCCGGATAAAGCTGAAATATTCATTGTCGGGGGCGCTATAAGAAATCTCATAATGAAGAAAATACATGGCTGGAGCCCTGTAACCGCTGATATTGATCTTTTTATTACCGGCATTAACAGCATCCATAGTATCAGGAAGATATTGTGGCAGGAAAAAATTACAAAGACCGCTCTCGGAGGGATAAGGTGGTTTCCTGAAAAAAACGACTACTGTTTTGATCTTTGCGTCTTGTCCGATTTTATTATTTTCAGAGGTTTCAATTTAAAACCAACTCTTGATAATCTTATTCTGGATATAGATTTTAATGTTAATTCGGTCGTGTTTGATATGAAAAAAAGGGATATTTATGAAAGAAATTGCATAGGTTCAATTTCAGATCGTGTAATTGATTTCAATTCCGATCTTATTTATGACAAACTTATAACAGTTTACAGAATTCTGTTGTTTTGTGAAAAACTTCGGTTCTTTTTATCTGAAAGAATCTTTTATTATATTAAAACTGCTGTTGATATCGATTTACTTATCTCATTAAAAAGAGCGTATGTTTCCAATTTAGGAAAAGAACATTCAAAAGAAATATTGAAATGTTACAACAGGATATGCAAATATAAAAATTACGAGGCATACAGAACAGAAGAAGAAAAATATTTAACTGCTTATTAGAGGAAATTATGAATAGAAATAAATCATTTTTTATAAAATACTTCTGGTTTTTTCTTGCTATATTTTTCGTTACCATACTTTCAGGTTGCGGTCTTTTAATAAAAACGATTCCGAAAGGTGAAATTTTAGACGGGGCTTCCGAAGACAAATATATAATGATAAATGATGTGAATTATCATTACAGGGAGTATCCTGGACCGGGTCGGAACATTTTTCTGCTGCACGGTTTTGCCTCTTCAACATATACATGGGAGAAGGTAATTCCGTATCTGACAAAGCAGGGGTATCATGTCTGGGCCCTTGATATGAAGGGCGCCGGGTGGTCGGATAAACCGGAAGATGCAAAATATGATACTTTTACGCTTATGCAGGAAGTGAACAGGTGGATGGATGTCATTGGGCTGAAGGATGTTGTATTTGTAGGAAATTCCCTGGGCGGGGCAATAGCTGTCCTAATGGCCCTTGAACATCCTGATAAAACAGGAGATATTATTCTGATTGATTCGGCGGGATACCCGATAGATAAACCATTCATTATAAAAATGGCCAAAATTCCGCTTGCCGGCGAAATAGCAAAGCTCTTTTTCGGGCGGTGGATCGTCAAAAAAAATCTGAAGGAAGTTTATTTCAATGATGATCTGGTCACAGAAGAGACAATCGATGCCTATTATAACAGGATGCGCACGGAAAATGTTCTTGATGCCAAGGTCGCTCTTGCGAGATCGCTCGACTTTGATGCTTTCGCGCCATATATAAAAAGGATACCGGAGATTAAAAAAAGGACTCTTATCATATGGGGTGAAAATGACGAATGGATTCCCCTTGAATCCGGATACAGATTCAAAAAAGACCTGCCGAATTCACGCCTTGTAATTTTGCCTGAATGCGGGCATGTTCCTCAGGAGGAGAAACCGGAAGAGACAGCTAACATCATTATAGATTTTATAGAACTAAACTGATTCGGAGTAAAACAAATAACTATTTATAGATTTGCAAAAAGTCAAAATCTCGTCACTCCCGTGAAAACGGGAGTCCAGAAAAAAGGGTTAATGATATGGATGAAAACTACTACGGGTGGAGCAAAGAGCTTGGAATTTCCCTGCAGGATAAGCTTAAAGCAGATTTGAAATCATCGATGTTAAAGAAGGATGATACGGTCAGAAATACGGTCCGGCAGATAATGTCGGAATTTCCAAAACTGACTGTTCCTCTAACGCTTGAGAGCGGGAAAAAAACCTTCAGGCTGAAAAAAGGCGAAGAGATAACTGATGATGATATTCTCGGAATTATAAGGGGGCTTGTAAAATCGGAAAAAACTGTTCTAGAACTTACAAAAAAAGAGACTTCCGGGTATCTTGAAATATTATCGACATATCTTCCCCGGATGGCGGGCAGAAAAGAGATTGAATCGTGGATAAAAGAGAACATAGATTTTTCTCAATACAAAAATTCCATGCAGGCCATGGGAACCGTTATGAAGCATTTCGGGAAGCTGGCCGACGGGAATCTTGTCAGAGAGATTCTGGGAGAGATTGGCAAAAAATAGTTCTTTATTTAACAGAAACACATAATTTCATGCCCGTTCCCATTGCTCCCCTGGGAATCAGATGACCCGGTGCAAAACATAGGTTAAAGTATCGATTGGGGATCAGGGATGCCTGTTTCTGTGTTCCAGCCTCGCAATTGGTAATATTCATCAAGTAGTTTATTAAAACTTTCAAGATCGATCCGTTCTCCTTTAAACGGTCCGTTTTGGATCGGTTCATTGGCCCATTTGCCAATTGGCAGATCGTTCTCCCGCGTAATGCCCTCTTGAGCATGCATGTGTCTTTCAAGATTATAAGTACGGTCTGCCGCCCGGATAAAACAGGTTAAATTCAATTCCTTTCCGGTAACCACATTATAAAATTCCAACATATCCTCCATACCAATGGCCTGCAGTAAAGCTTTTGTAGCGAATTTACATAGCCCGGTTGCATCAGCCAGGGTGTTGATCCGCTGATAGTGAATGACCAGGGCGGCTTTGTCATAGGACGTGGCTTTGAGGGGATCAATCACCGAATAAAAAATTTCCTCCGTCGGCATGCCCCTAAGATGATCTGCGCCCCGTGTTGAAGTTGCCAGGGATAAGAGATATCCCTTGAAGGGCCGGACATCATCAGCCCCCCAGTTCATCCCTTTTATATGATTCAGATAGGATAAGGCATTCCCACCTACCATTTCAGCAGCCTTTATGCTCCCCATGGCCAGGATATCGCCGAAGCCCTGCCGGTTAACGGTGGCCTTAAGAAGCTTCAGTACCCCGTTGTAATCTCCCCATCCCAGTTCGATCCCGTTTGTATCAGACTTGTTTATTAACCCATGATTCACCCAGTCAATGACGCTTCCCATCATAAGCCCGAATTCCAGGGCGTCAATGCCGTATCGGTTACAGTCATTGTTGAACCTGATATAAGAATTGGTATCTGAAATGCCGCAGCCGACTCCGAACGGGGTGGTCACCCCGTGTTCGAGTCCTCCACCTTTTTCCCCGGCGAATTTCCCTTCTTTTACTTCACAGATATGTCCGCAGGCGATAGGACAGGAGAAACACCCTTTCCGCTTTACATAATGTTTCTTTCTGATGGCCATGGGATTGACCTTATCGAAATGATTATAATCTGCGGATTCCGCCCAGTTTCGAATGACCAGGGCGCCAAGGACATTCGTTCCCATTGTGAAATTCTGCGTCCCGTACTCCGACATCATGGTATAAGAAAATTCTTTTTTAATTTTTTTCGAAAACTCTTTTGTCAGAATTTTCAAGCGGTCCATATGGGCGACATTGACCATCCCTGAACCTCGGACAGCAACCGCCTTCAGGTTTTTTGACCCCATGACGGCCCCTAACCCGGCCCTTCCGGCAGCTCTGCTTTTATTGTTTATGATACACGCCATTCTGACCCGGTTTTCGCCTGCCTGACCGATGGAGGCTATCTGAATGCGGCTATCCCCCAGTTGATGACGGATCAGATCTTCCGTTTCCCAGGTATTCCGGCCCCAAAGAAAAGATGCAGGCTTTAGCTCGGCTTTATCGTTTTGGATATAAAGATATACCGGTTTATCAGATTTGCCTGTAATTATGAGATGGTCAATACCGGCAAATTTTAGCTCAGGCCCGAAATGCCCTCCGGAATTGGAATCGGCAAAAAGTCCTGTCAGCGGTGATTTAGATGAAACAGTATATCTTCCGGCGGCCGGGGCAATGGTTCCAACCAGAGGACCTGCGCCGAAAACAACAATGTTACCAGGCCCCAGGGGATCTGTCTTCTCTTTTAATCCGTCATAGATCAGTCTGGAATTGATTCCCCGGCCGCCAATATATGTTGAGATTAGTTCTTCTTCCAACGGTTTATAGATTATGGTCTTGTTAGTCAGATCCACAACCATTATTTTTCCTGCATATCCGACCATCAATCGCCTTCCTTTCCGGAAAAAAAATTCTTTTTAAATGGTTTCACCATGGGTGAAAGGATAATCCGGTTGAGAAGACTGTCCTTCTTTCCTTCCCGGAGACGAATGATCCTTTCCCGTGCCATCAGCATCAGGCCGTTGTTCAGTTTTGTTTTCAAGGTCAGTTTTATTTCGTTTTTCAAATGCCGGTTTCTGGATTTAAGGCGTCTGAGAAAAGCTGCCCATCTTCCCTTCCTTGCAAGGCTTAAGGCGCCACCAGGACAAAAGATTACGCATTCAGGATGTCCGTTGCACAGGTCGCATTTGTGCGGGGACATTTTCTTCTCGGATTGAAAAATCGATTCATAGGGGCAGGCTGAAACGCATAATCCGCAGCCGGTGCATTTTTGCTGATCAATATCCATTCCAATGGCGTCAAAGCTACATGCCTTTTTGCATGCAGGGTCAAAACACTGGCGGCACACATGGATGGACTCATTTTCCCAGCGTATAGCGGATTTAGAAGGCGACATGCCTTCACTGAACCGTGATGAACAAGCCAGTTCACAGAGTCGGCAACCTGTACAAAATTCGGAATTCCATTCTATAAAATATTGAGAAGACAAAAAACCTCCTAAATAGATTGTTTGATGGTTAAAATAATAAGAGCAGGACCGTCATATGATTATCCAACCCGTCTATGTCAGTTTAACCAGGACTCCGTTTAGGTTCAGGTTGATCATGAGCCCAAGCTTCCTGATGGTCTCATCCGGATCAAAAATCTCGTCCCGTAAAGAGAATGACAACACGGACAGATAGCTTGAAAAAAGAGACAGAGCGAGAAGACCGTTATCCACTTCTTTTCTGATTTCCCCGTTATTTTTTGCAGTTTGTATCATTTCTTCCAGCTTGAATAAGAATTGTTCTATTTGAGAATCCATTATTTTTTTCCAGGTCCCGTCAACTATAAGAATATTTTCAATATAGGTTTTTGACAGGCTGGGGCGTTCGGCATAATGCCGGATCAGCTTACCGGCAATATGGAGAAATCGATTTTCAAAAGAGGTGTCATCCGGGAGGGTATTAAAGGCATCCGTCAGGGCCTTTTCAATCCCTTCATACAGGCAGGCGGCCAGAAGATCCGACTTGTTTGTAAAATGTTTGAATATAGTTCCGTATCCTATTTCCGCTTCTCCGGCGACTGCCCTCATAGTCGTTCCGGCAAAGCCCAGTTTTTCGAAGAGATTGCCGGCCGATAGTAAAATCAAATCTCTGGTTTCAGTTTTCTGCTTCTCTCTGTGTGTAGACGCTTTTTTTTCTAACTTATTTTTATTGTTCATGAAACCTCCTTATGATGATCATGATATTAAAGTGATCATGATCACTTTAAATGAAATTCACAGGCAAATCAAGGAAATTTTTTTAAAGAAATTGCGGATAATTTCAGGGATTTTATCTTCATAAAATGGAGGAGAAGGCCGATATCGAAGCCTGGATAAAAACCATGTTGACTTTTCCCAGCTTAAAAATCCGATGCAGGCAATGGGAACTGTTATAAAACATTTCGGTAAACTGGCCGACGTTAATATAGTTAAGGAGATTCTGGGTGAGACCGTAAAAAAGAGGGGATTATTCAACAGAAATGCATAATTTCATTGGCGAATATAGAGGTTATCCACAAGAAAAAGTCATGCAAACCGACAGATATTTATATATTTATGGACATCCCTGATATTATCCCTCATACAACTTCGAAGACCTCTTAAATGAGGGTCATATATGACCAAGTGGTTAAATATGAACTGATTATGCGCCTGTTTCATCTGCTTTGAGAGTCCTTTTTAAGATAGTTCTTTATACAAAATCAGAATGTTGCGTAACAAATAATTAAGTGATCGAACTCTGGCATGAAATTTGAGTATAAAAGATGTAGAGAATTAAAACGCCAATGTTCTTTTAGGGTTGGTCAAGCCCGATGTTATATTTCATCTGGAAGATATTGAGGATATTTAAAAGCACAAGTTCTTATCAAAAATTATGCAACCAATCATTTCATAATTAACTTACAGAGAGGAGTTACCACTATGAAAAAGAGAAATATCGTTATCCATTTTTTAGTGCTTCTTATGATTATTGGCACCTTTGCGGCCTGTGCTTCGACAAGCACACGTGAAAGTTCAGGTGAGTTTGTTGACGATTCGGTCATCACGACCAAGGTAAAATCTCTGCTTGCAGCGGATGATTTTCTTAAATCATTCCAGATCAGTGTAGAAACTTACCAGGGAACCGTTCAACTGAGCGGCTTCGTTAATTCTCAAAATGCCGTCAATAAAGCGGCTGAAATCGTATGGAGCGTCAAAGGGGTCAAAGCCTTAAAGAACAGTCTGATCGTTAAATAGGCGAAGAAGGAATACCATGAAATCGAGTATTAGGAACAAGGCGGAAGGAACGTTTCACGAAGTCAAAGGTAAGGTCAAGGAGGTCTCTGGGAAAGTTACCGATAATCCTGATTTGGAAGCCGAAGGTACGGTTGAAAAAATAGCCGGCAAAGTTCAGATAAAGATCGGTCAGGTTAAGAATGTTTTGAGGAAGTAGAGACTGTAAAAATCACTGTCAGTATTGATTTACCGGAAGGTGACGGACAAAATAACGCGGATTTTTGAGTCAAGATTTCTTGATGATTCTTCAAGCACCGGGGATATTGACTCTATCTGTTTCTTTGAAAGTAGAATTCCTGATAACTGGTTGAATAAATCCCAGTCATAAATCCCTGCGTTCCAGAGCTTTTGTTCTGTTGCTGTTCCGATTCTCTGTATATGGCAAAAAGTATTTCTAAGCAATTCCTCACCCAGTTAATTAATTTTAAATTAATAAAGGCTATAAATATTTTTATTTCAAGAATTATTTCCTAATAATATTCCAAACTCAGCGGCAAGATCAGCAACTTTTACTGGATCATAAAACCAATGTATTCAGAACTTCTAAAACATAATAGCGTCAATCCAGTTGCTTAATAATAAAATGTTACCGAAAGACAGGGAAGGCAGAAATTACATTCAATCCGATAAGATAAATCATTGATCAAAGGAGGCATAACATGTCTATAGCCAAGGTTTCAGAAATTAGTGCGACATCGACAGTGAGTTTTGAAGACGCGATAGAACAAGGGATTGCACGTGCAAATAAAACCCTACGGAATATAAAAAGCGTATGGATTAAAGAGCAACATGTACGCGTAGAAAAAAAGAAAATATCTGAGTACCAGGTAAACATGGCAATAACTTTCATCCTTGATGATTAGGCTCCGACAGATGAATTTTACTTAAACTTACGATCTTTCTGACATAAAGACCTACGCCCAACCAGCGCTTGCAGCTTACCGCCAAGGCGCCAAGTGCGAATCAAGAATTGCGATCTTGTGTTTTCGGCTAAAATGAGGGTCGGACGCAGGCGGGCGGCAGCTGAAGCGCCATCGTTAGCCATAGGAAAGAACCTGCTATGCAGATCTCAAAACCAAATCGTGTAGTTCGTTCATATACACAGCATCTCGTTGCCGCCCCCTCTGAAGTCTTTCCGTTGCTGTGTCCGGTTCGTGAGGCTGACTGGATAGACGGATGGGATCCAATTCAGGTGATCAGCAGTTCTGGCTTCGCCGAGGCTGATTGTGTGTTCGTAACCGGAGCCAAACCGCACGACGCTATTTGGTACGTCACTCGGCATGAACCCGAAGCGGGCCACGTCGAAATGATCAAGATCACGCCTTCAGTCACTGCTTGTAGGCTCTCCATTCAACTTCGCGCGACTGAAGGGGGGAGTGAGGCCGTTGTGGCATACAGCCATACGAGCCTCGGCCCAGAGGGCGATAGCTTAGTCGAATCTTTTACGGAGGAGTATTATCTCCAGTTCATGAAGGATTGGGAATCAAGGATGAATCACTACCTTACACACGTCGTGGCTTTGAAGTAGCGGTGGTCGGGTTTGTTTGAACAGCAAAAAGGATTTTTTAAGTGGTAAGCTGCTCTTGTTCAAGACATTAGCAGCAACCCTTCTTCCTGACCGGATCGCTGGTCAAAAAATACGCGTAATTGGAACCCGGTGCATCTGGTTTGGCTGAATCCTGAAAAAAAGAATGTTACGGCTCAGACCTACCATTTAAAATAGGTGGCGTAGGCTATGGTTCAGGTGACATCTATCTTGACACCACCGCTCGCCGCATTTGCAGTTACTGTTGACATGATGAACAAGCTTGAAGGGATTTTAAAAATACCGCTAATAAACCTTGCTATCCTTTTAATCACTGCAAGTTTAAGTGCAAGCCTCCTTGGCTGTGGGTCAAGAATGGGTAATCTACCTTCAGATACCGTAGGTACTAATTTTATTGGAATTGAACAATTAGGAGACAATAAGAAACCAAATGAAGATAATGGGATTGTTTATACATTATACGGAGGCCATATAGACATCGCCCATGCGAGAATTTGTGGAGATTGGACAAAACGTTTTGCAACAAAGTCATTTGAATGTTTAATGCAAGGAAATAATTACTATGAAGAAAATTTCCAAAGCAATACTTTTAGAGTTGAATTCACTTATCCATCTAACTGGAACACCTTGCCAAACAAAAAAGAAATAGCAAAAATAATCGCTGTAAATTCAGCGCCAGTTTTCTCTTTTAATATGGCAATTTGGCATGAAATTTCAAGCTGGTTCGGATATAAAACTACAGGAATCCTCTCAGAATTTAATTCAGCTTTTTCCTGGGAAGATAGCTATTCTAACCTCCTAGGTTGCCACTCAGCCTATCATGCTCTTCTAAAAGATAAACTACGTTTTGACAATGCATTTACTATTGCATTCAATAAGGAATTGAGAGAGTTAAAGATCTTAGATTCTGACTCAGCAAAACAAGCAAGTGAAAAAGTCCAAGATAAATGGTATAAAGTTAATCTCTTCACATTCGGTTTTGCAGAGATATATAAAAGAAATTTTGATATTGGACTTAAAAATGGTTATGTGACTCCTTTCTTAGTACCTGATTTCCCGGATAATAAGTCAGTAAAACCTAAACCCTATCCTGTCCCAACTATGCGAACGTTATCCAAACATAATTTTTCTGCCAGGTTCCTCATTATACCACATTTTCCCCAAAAAGATAAAATCCTCGAGATTGTTTCTCCATCCAAAGATAGAGAATACATAGAACCAGATAAAGATTTTAGAAAAATTATGAAAATAATCGAACAAGAAGGGATTCATTTATTTGGCCCAAATGTAAACAAACCAGATTTATAATAAGAAATTGATAGCAACAAAATTGCGTTACCTATGAATTCACCCCTTCATGGGAACCATATGGGGGACGTACATCAATATATAAATTGACAATATTTTAAGAATAAATTTAAGCTCTTGTCTGCAATCATCTATGCAGGTTTGTCATGATATAACTTAAAGGATTGCCTTCACATGCCCCGGTGAAAGCTATGCACGAACCCAATTTTTCCCCTGAAAACTTTCTAACGAAATAGTCTTTTTTATATAAAGCGTTATACATGACGCGTGAGAATTAAGGTCGGATTGTCGAAATGCGGACTTAAAAAACCATAAAGCGCCTGATTTGTCAATGGTTTTTGCCTAATGAAAGGGTGGTATTTGCTCTATAATATGTTCTCTAATACCAATGTTCTGAAAGACGCCCGGTTGTTTTATGCTGGTTGAGAAAACTTATGACAATTTGCATAAAATGATAAAAAATGCATAATTTCATTGGCGAATATAGAGGTTATCCACAAGAAAAAGTCATGCAAACCGGCAGTTATTTACAGACGTTATATAGTTCCGGATCCCCCAAATAAATGTTCGGAATCACTGGAATACGTAATTAAGATTGCAAAGAAATATAAATTGATTTAAAAATATAATATGACTCCATCAATTTTTAGAGAAAAGGGATATCGATTCTATTTCCTTTCCAGAGAAGAAGAAAGAATGCATATTCATGTTACATGCGAAGATGGAGAAGCCAAATTCTGGATAGAACCCATAGTATCACTGGCAACATCGCATGGGTTGAATCCGAGAAAATTAAATGAAATAAATAAAATCGTCGAGGAACATAAGGATGAAATCACTGAGGCGTGGCAAAGACATTTCAGCAAGCGTTGAAAACATAACGCCTTTCGGCATATGGCTTTATGTTAACAAAAAGGAATATTTTCTGAGCTATAAAGATTATCCGTATTTTAAAGATCATACGCTGAGTTCTGTACAAAACGTCCAGTTACTTCACGATTATCATTTGTATTGGCCTGAACTGGATGTTGACCTTGAAATCGACAATCTTGAAAATCCGCAAAAATACCCTCTTAAATTTCAATCAAAGAAGCCCTCTACGTGCAGGCGGTCTATTGCCTGAACAAATTTCCCGCTTGGCTGCAATCAGAAGGAAGTAAAAAATCGCGTTACATTTTGAACCGAAAAGCGAGCGCATACCCAGCTGCTTGCGGCGAAGAGCCCAAGGTGAATTCAAGTTGCAAGTGCACCACTTAATCTATTTCTGAACACTTCATGAGGAGACTACTGCGCATGATCCGGTGAATGTCTGGAATGAACCCAATTTTTCTTCTGAAAACTTTCTAACGAAATAGTTTTTTTTATATTAAGCGTCATCCGTGACGCATGAGAATTAAGGTCGGATTGTCGAAATGCGGTCTTAAAAAACCATAAGGCACTTGATTTGTCAATGAATTTGAAAGGGGAAGGGTTCAAGGGGTCGATGGTTCCCGCCATACCAATTGGCGGACCTACGGCAGGGGTTCAAGTGAGCAGGAAAAGGCAGATTACGCCGGGAGACATATGAAGCCTTGTTCTTTGAAATGCCGGTCAAGCGTGAAAGCAGTTTTAACACCCAAAAGCCTCATGGTTTCAAAACTCACGCAATCGACAAGACTCAGCTTTTTTCTTAAAGCGGCAAGCATGATTACCATTGCGGCATGATGCATGGCATCGTTAATCCATTCAATCCGGAGAACAGGAACAATATCTTCTTGAAATACTCTTACTGCTGCCATTCCCAAACGGCTTTGAACAAGTGCGAAGGTTTCCACAAGGACATAGTTGGTTGTCACAAGAGTTTCGCTGGATGTCAAAATATTCTGCCACGTTTCCGCGGCTCTGGTATGATTCAAATCGTCGATATCCAGAACCGCTATGAATCCGGACGTGTCGATGAAAATGCTCATTTGCCGAGAACTTTTGCAAGATAGGAATCGTGAGAAGCTGCAAGATCATTAACTCCGGATCTGAAACGGCCTGCAGCTGCCATTGCCCGTCTCCGACGCTGATCGTCTCCAGCGCCTTGCTTAGCTTTGGCAAAAAAATCAACCGACTGTCTTATCAACTCCGCCATTGATTTATGCTCTGTCGCGGCCATTTTTTTTAACATAGCCACCTGTTCTTCAGGCAACTGTATTTGCGTTCTTACCATATATCTCTCCTGTGAGTGATTACACTTTGAGAAAACATGATAACAGTGTTACGGCAAGGTGTCAAGCTTAACTGTTATGGTATCCTGCGGCACCCTTTCAATCGGAAGAAGAAGGGTTTTTTAAACCTGTCTTTTTTTTCAGGTAATTAAAGACTTCAAGAGCTCTTTTTCTTGTTGCCCGAAGTGTTCCACTGTTATCAATAATAATTGTTGAGAACTCTCTTTTTTTTTCAATCGGCATCTGGGAGCGTATTTTTAAGAGGGCGTCCTCATCTGAAATTTTATCTCTTTCAACCAGCCTTTTTATCTGGATCTCCTCCGGCGTATAAACGAGGATTACATCTTCCATACCTTTGTTCATTTCAGCCTCGATAAGAAGCGGCACATCAAGGATTGCAATTGAATCGGGATATTCCATACATGTTTTTTCAATCAGTTCAGCAACTTTTTGAATTACATGAGGATGGACTATTTTGTTCAGAATCTCTTTTTTCGAGGAATCTCTGAATATGATGCCGCCAAGATAAGTTCTGTCTATTTCACCGTTCGGAAGAAGCACCTCTTTTCCGAATAATCTGACAATTTCATGCCATGCCGGAAGATCCTTTTTTACGACATCGCGGGCAATAGCGTCGGCATCAATTATTACTGCACCCGCTTCTCTTAAAACAGAGGATACGGTGCTCTTACCCGTCGCTATTCCGCCTGTAAGACCGGCTATTAACAAATTTCACCTCTTACTTGATGCTCTAGTAAAAAAAGTCATAAATCCAACGGCAAAGTAAAAAGTTCAAGTTCGAGGCGTCGCGAATTCCGTTTGATGAGGCGTACTTTTCGTACGCCGCAATCATAACGGGATGAAGCGCAACGAAGAAATCGGACTTTTTACGAAGCCGTTTATTTGCCTTTGAAAACAGGCTCCCTCTTTTGTTTAAAAGCCCTCGGACCTTCCTTAGCATCTTCACTCAGAAAAACCGGAATTGCCAATTCAATCTCCTTTGCCATACCTTCCTTGATTGGCATGCCCGATATTGCATGAACAGCTTTCTTTATTCCTGATACCGCAAGCGGCCCGTTTTTGATAATGATATTTGCAAAGCGTTCGGCTTCTTCCAACACCATGTTTGCGGGGACGATTTTATTCACAAATCCGAGACGGAAGGCTTCGCGAGAGTCCATAAGTTCACCGGTAAGAAGAATCTCCATCGCTTTTGCATACGGAAGCTGGCGTGGAAGCCATACGGTTGAACCTCCTGCCGGGAAAATTGACCATTTGACTTCCTGAAGACCGAATTTGGCATCAATTGAGGCAATCCGTATATCCGCTCCATAAAGAAGTTCAAAACCACCCGCTATTGCGTAGCCGTTAACAGCAGCTATAACAGGTTTGTTCAGTTCAAAACCCCGCAGGAATGCATTCTGAAGAAGTTGGGAATCACTTTGAACAATTTTATCGGCCTCGGTTTCGGCTTTCCGTGCCCCGGTTAAAAGGGGGATCAGGCGGGCCAGATCGGCTCCTGCGCAAAAAGACTGGTCTCCCGCTCCAGTTATGATTGCGCAACGCATACTGGAGTCATCCCTGTAATCTGTCCAGGCATTTGCCAGCTCAACCGCAGTTTCAGGATCAACCGCATTTCTTGCTTCAGGACGGTTTATTGTCAGGTAGGCTATTTTATCTTTTTTTTCATAAATAAGAGCCATAATTGTGTCTCCATTCGTCAAGAGGACTTTTTAGTAAGCCGGATTAAGCTATTGACTTTTATTACCCAAGCTTCTAAATGAAGTCAAGGAAATTGAATCTGATTATAAATTCGAATTTAACTCATATGATGAATTCATTTTTGACGACAAAGTAAAAAGCTGTTTTATGCCGCTTTACGGCAACCTGTGTACGACTAACTCGTTGGAAGTCTAAATATGCTCACTTAATGAGCTTTTTGGGGATTTTTAAATCACTTCGCTAAATCACAAGAATGTTTGGGCTAACGCCCTCAAAGCCTTGTGATTTTTAACGCTCAGTTCTTTAAAAATCTTTTTCCCAAAAACCTCAAATCCGTTCGCATATAACTTCCAACTGGTTTATTAAGTTGATGAGTTCATTGGAAGGAGAATAAGTATATGACCGATATTTTTGATGGTGTCGAGCCGATGGTGACAAAGAGCAGAATTAATGTTCCATATGCCTGGTGGGCGGGAGAAACGGCCGAAAGGTTTTTTCTGGCGCTGAGGGACGAAAAAAAAATTATGGGCACAAGCTGTCCGGTATGCAAAAAAGTCTTTGTTCCTCCAAGGAAAGTATGTCCTCTTTGCTTTCAGGACGATATGGCATGGGTTGAAGTATCTTCAGAGGGTGTTCTGGAGTCTTTTACAATCGTAAAAAGGCAACTTGCATCACTCCAGCGTAAGGTGCCGGTTGTTTTCGGGCTGATAAGGCTGGACGGAGCAGACACATCGATTCTTCATTATATTGAAGATGCCGGTCACAGGGATATGAAAATAGGTATGCGCGTTGTGGCAGAATTTAATGAAGAAAGAAGCGGAAGTATGCAGGACATTACCTGTTTTAAGGCCAATAAGCTAAAGGAATAAAATATGGACAAAGCGGCAATTATAGGTGTTGGAATTACTAAGATTGAGGCAAACAAGGTCAGAGATACATTTGCCGACATGGTTTGGGAAGCGGTAAACAAGGCCCTTTCCGATGCAAAAATGACGATAGATGATATTGATAATGTAATTACTACGTCGAATGATTTCTGGGACGGCCGGACAATATCCTGCATGGCCGTTGGTGACGCAAGCGGGGCGCGCCATAAGAATGTTTCTTGCGTTGAAGGAGACGGAACATTCGGCGCGTTTTACGGGCTTGCAAGAGTTTTTTCCGGATCGTATGGAACTACTCTTGTAACGGCGCACAGCAAGGGTTCCGAAAGCATATCAAGCCTTATTACAAATGCGGCATTTGACCCTATTTATGACAGGGCTCTCGGAATGGATATGATCTCAGCATGCGCATTGCAGGCAAGGGCGTACATGCACCGCACGGGAACAAGTCCGGAGCAGCTTGCTATGGTTTCGGTCAAAAATCACGGTAATGCAAAATATAACCCTCTTTCCCAGCTTCCTATGGATATTACTGTTGAAGACGTTCTTGAATCGGAAATGATATCAGATCCTCTTCATAAGCTTGACTGCTCTCCGGTATCTGACGGCTGCTGCGCAGTAATAATTGCAAATGAAAAAAGAGCGTCACAATACGGAGGTATTCCGGTATGGATAAAAGGGGTATCTTTCTTTTCGGATTCATATTTTCTCGGAGACCGGGATATATCAAAGTCCGCTTCACTCGCAAAGGCGGCAGAAAAAGCATTTTCGATGGCCGGGATTACAGATCCGGCTTTAGAAATAGATGTGGCAGAGGTTTATGACGCTTTTACATATCAGGAGCTTATGTGGCTTGAGGCTATGGGTCTTTGCGAAGACGGGAAGGCCGGAATAAATCTTGAGAAGGGACATTACGGGATAAAGGGGAAGCTTCCGGTCAATCCGTCAGGAGGTTTAATGAGCGGTCACCCGGTAATAGCAGGTGGATTGATCCGTATAGCCGAGATAGTAAAGCAATTGAGAGGAGATGCCGGAGAATACCAGGTTGCAGATGCAAGAACAGGGGTAGCGCATGGAGTAAATGGCTTGTGCGGGCAGTCACACTGTGTCTGGGTATTGTCGGCAAAGTAAAAAGACATTCTGCTGTGTTGCGCTCATCTTTCGTCATTGCAGCGTACTAACATATACGCTTCATTCCTCAAGATTCGCGACGCCTTGCATAATGAGCTTTTTACTTTGCCGACCAAATTTTAATTCTTTGCGAGTTTATCAGTAACATTGTTCATTTGGAAAACAGAACTAAGACAAAATTTAGTTTCAAGGCAGCAGGAGATAAATATATGCCTAAAAAAAGAGTTGCGATAGTTGGAACAGGCCAGACATACCATAAGAGCCACCGTCCTGATGTAAACGGTCAGGAGCTTATTAATGAAGCGGTGCAGGGGGCGTTAAGGGATGCGGATCTAACGATAAAGGATATAGATGCCGTTGTAATTGGAAACATGGATCATTTCGAGGGTATCAACTATGTCGACTGCTGGAGCGTGGACGGTTCCGGCGGGACCATGAAACCTGTAATAAAACTGACGACAGGGGGCACAACGGGAAGCACTCTTGCAATTGGTGGTTATCACTTTGTTGCTTCAGGTTTTTTTGAAAAAGTGCTTGTAATAGGATGGGAGAAAAATTCCGAATCCGACACAACCGGAGCGATAACCACGGCATTTGATCCTGTCTGGGACAGGCTTGTTTTTGCGGGAGCAATATCCGGGCTTGCCGCAGAAGCGCAGGCTTACATGGCAAAATATGGGGCAACCGAGAAAGATGCCGCAAGGGTTTCCGTGAGAGACAGAAAGCACGCATGCAACAATCCTCATGCCCAGCTCCGGAGAGAGGTTACGATAGAGGAGGTTCTCGCATCGCCCATGCTTGCCGACCCGATACATCTTCTGGATGTCTGCCCGAGAACGGACGGGGCATGCGCGGTAATAATGGCAAGCGAGGACTTTGCCGGGAAAATAACCGCGACTCCCGATTGGATATGGACTACAGCCAACAGGCATAAATATACATATCTTGGTGATGTGAACTGGGGTGCGCTCGACAGCATAGCCGAGGCGTCAAGGGAGATATATGCCAAGGCAGGAATCCGCGAACCGAGAAAGGAGATAGACGTCATAGAGCTTTATCAGCCTTATTCATTTGCGGGCATAATCTGGATAGAAGATCTCGGTATAGCGGAAAGGGGTAAAGGCGCGGAATATATTTGGAGCGGCGCAACAGATATGGGCGGCGAACTTCCCATAAACCCTTCGGGTGGCGTTATTGCATGCAACCCGATAGGAGCTACCGGTCTTATAAGATGTGCCGAGGCCGCGCTCCAGGTTATGGGAAAGGCCGAAGCAAGGCAGGTTCCAGATGTAAATTTCGCAATAAGCACAGGCTTTGGCGGGTGCATGTGGACGGATATACTTTTGCACGGAAAAAGAAAACCCGATTTTTAGGAGAAATCATGGCAGCGAAAGAGAATCTTGTTATAGAATCAAAAGGGTCAGGCCAGCCTTTTAATTACGCGGTTGGAATGCACGGAAGCAGGTTTTTTAAAGAGCTTTGCGAAAGCAGAAAAATTATTGGAATAAAGTGCCCCAAATGCGGTAAAGTATATGTTCCTCCGAGACGTGTTTGCGGAGAATGCTTTGTCGAAATGACCGAATTCACTGAAGTTGGACCGAAGGGAGTTATCGGGACATTTACAATTCTGCGTTATGCCTTTATTGACCCTGAAACAGGAGAGCAGAAACCCGTGCCCTACGGCTATGGATTTATTCGCTTTGACGGCGCAGATACTCTTTTTCAGCATTATATAAGCATAGAGGATGAATCGAAAATAAAGATCGGGGCAAGAGTTAAGCCGGTTTTTTCCCAGGAAAGAAAGGGGAATGTGAAAGATATTCTATGCTTTAAAGTCATTGATTAACTGTAGGCAGTAATTGTTTCGTAAAAAGTCTGAATATGCTCTCTTAATGAGCTTTTTCCCCAAAAATCTCAAATCCGTTCGCATATGACTTTTTAAGAATTCATCAACAGTGTATAGTGAAATATATGGCAAAATCGGTGTTTATTAATCCTGCGAAGCGGATGGTAAGGCAGCAAGGCGCTTTAAGCGCCCTTCTTGTTACCGGAAGTGACAAGGTTGAGAGCGGATTCGGAAACGGGGATTGCCTCCTTATGGATTTTTCCCGCCTGATTTTTGCCGTTTCTGATGGAAGTGAGCGCTATCCACAGGCTTCAAGGATTCTGCTTGAACGGCTCGCAGGAATCATTTCTGAACAGGATGTATCTCCGGATATCCATGTATTAAAAAAAAGCATTGAAGCGATTTATGGCGGGCAGAAGTATATACATAAATGCACTTTCAGTTTAGTCGCTTTTTATAAAAACAGAAAAGAAGTCTCTGCCTTTATTTCAAGCGGCGGTGACAGTATGGTTATCGTTGCCGATTCTTCGGACGGTTCGGTAATATTCAAAACTGTTCCTGACATGAACTTTGCCGGAAGGAGTAAAAATGTTCCCGGTATTTCAACTTTAACGCTTAAGGACAGGAGCTTGAGAGTTATCGTTTCAACGGACGGTTTTGCCGAGGTTTTAAATAAAATTGGAAAAGCCGAACACGGCAAATTGCCCGAATGGCTTTTTACCGGATCGGTGTGCGGTGTTGCCGCCAAATTCCGCCGCAGATTGAAAACAAAAAATATCTTTAATCATGATGATATAGGGATGATAATTGTTGATCCATTTACAGTATGCCGCGAAGATAAAGTCATCTTAGCCGGCGGCACATTACCATCGAAAGAGGCTCTGTTCGCATCCTTTTTCACATCACATACAGGCAAATGGGTGGCAAAAGAAATATGGCCTGACAATAAAGAGAGCCTGGATGCAGCAGGCATAACAATAAAGGATGATAAAATAAATGACTGAAGAAATTTTTCCCGGCCTGTACAGGATAAAAATACCCCTTCCGGAAAGTCCGTTAAAATACCTTAACTCTTATGTGATAAAATCAGATGACAAAAACCTCATCATAGACACCGGGTTTAATCGTAAAGAGTGTCTCGACGCTATGAATAACGGTCTGAAGGAAATAAACGTTGATCTATCGGATTGCGATTTTTTCATAACGCATCTGCATGCAGATCATTTCGGACTTATTGCAAAGCTTGCTGTCGAAACAAGCAGGATATATTTCAGCCGGCCGGATAAGGAAATCATAGAATCATGGGAAGGATTCGAGCCGATGATTGAGTATGCCGGGAAAAACGGTTTTCCGGAAAACGATTTGCGATCCGCCCTTCACCAGCATCCCGGCTATAAATACGGTTCTGACTGGACACCGGACATGAACGTTCTGGAAGACGGGGAAACAATTACTTATGGCAATTACTCTTTTCAATGTGTTGAGACTCCGGGTCATACACTTGGTCATATATGCCTTTATGAAGCCGGCAAAAAAATTCTGATAGCGGGAGATCACATCCTGTCTGATATAACTCCGAATATTCAATGCTGGTCTGATAAGGAGAATCCACTTGAAAAGTATCTTGCAAGCCTCGACAAGGTTAGTAAACTTGATGTCAGTTTAGTGCTTCCGGGCCACAGGAGACTCTTTAAGAAACTCGGGGCAAGAATAGATGAATTAAAACGGCATCATGAAAAAAGAGCCGAAGAGATACTTGATATTTTACAAAAAAGTCCGGGAAGCGCTTTCAAGGTTGCATCCCTTATGACCTGGGATATAAAGTACGATTCATGGGATGATTTCCCGGTTGCGCAAAAGTGGTTTGCGACAGGAGAAGCCATATCTCATTTAAGATTTCTTGAGGAAAAACATCTGGTAACCAAAAAATATAATGCCTCGGGTGTCCAGAAATACGGGCTTGTTTAAAGATATCGGTCAAAATCAGAAATGAAATGGTATATGTATATGATGTATCGACACTGGGTGCTGAGCGATTTGGATTGTTTTAAGCAAACCCTACGCTATGCGTAGGGTTAAAACTTAAACAAATCTGCCTTTGGCATGCTTTAAATAGCGGCATATGGCCGCAATTCAAAGCCACCCGCTATGCGGGTGGATGTTTACTTAGAGAATTTCACTGAGGATCAAAGGAAAGAGATTAAGCAGGCATTGAACATCTGATCGAAACCATCAAATTTTTTTCATAGTATTCCGTTGTACCGAAAACGGCAAGGCAGATTCTGTCAATTATCTCCATTTGTTTCATTTCCGCATCCTTATCGACCGACAGCGGCCTTACACCCTGAAGGAGAAGTGTTTCAATATTGTTTTTCTGAAGTTGCTCTTCGAACCTTTCGGCATCGGTCAGGCGCTTAAAACATGCAGCTTTCCTGATCGATAACGCATTGTAAATATCACTCCGGTCATCCGTTTCATCAAGAATTTTTAGGACCGCTTTAAGACAATCATCAAATATACTTTCCTCTTCATAGCCCATCTTTTCAAAAAAAAGAGAGAGGAAATCAAGACTCTTTCCCTCAAAATCTTTCCGGGCATTTCGTATTCTAACCTTGGCAAGAGTTCTCGATCTGTCAGAGGTGATAAATTTAACAGATTCTGCAAGCTTGCCATGAAGTTTTACGGCAATATTTAGGCAATCTATAAATTCACATAAAAGAACGGAAGGCATCTGTACCCCTACAGTCCCTCTTTCATCCGGGAATATGATTTTGCTTTGCATTTTCCGCTCGGATAAATACCCGGAAATTTTCTCCACATCTTCTTTCGTAAAATCAACTTCTTCAAGAAATTCTTCGAGAAAAAACTGCGTTGATTCATCCGGAAAAAATATCAATTTTAATAGAGTCTCTTTTTCAAAATCAGCCTCGCCGTTTAATATATTTCCGATCTCTTCTTTCGAGGGATTTGAGAAGGTTGAATCGATGTAATGCAAAACTTTACTGTCGAGGCTTATACCGTTTTGAATCACCTCTTCAATTTTACTTGCGCCTTTCAAATATCTTGCTCTTTCTACTTCCATTCGTAAATCTATAAAAGAAATCCCGATATTTTATTTATGATCTGCTGTTTCGGAAGGGCTCCTACAAGAGTATCTTGCAGTTGTGCCCTGTCAAAGATAAGCATGGTCGGAATGCTGGTAATATTGTATTTTGCGGAAGTAAGCGGGTTTTCATCAACGTTCAGTTTACATATTCTGAGCCTTCCGGAGTACTCTCTCGCAATTTCATCCATGACAGGCCCAATCATCCTGCAAGGTCCGCACCATGGCGCCCAGCAGTCAAGCAGGACAAGAATCGGAGATTTTAGTACCTTTTCGCTGAAATCGTTGTCCGTGACGACCATTGGCTTTTCAATGAAAAGATCACTTGTGTCGAGAAATGCGGAGCACCTGCCGCATTTCGCGGTTTCACCTGATTTGTCTGAGGGAATCCTGTTTTTTGTCCCGCAGGACGAACATCTGATATTTATCGTATTTGTTTTTACCATCAGCCCTCCTTTCTTAAAAAGGATTGCAAAAGCTTTTTAATAGTTGTCCATAACATCGGAATCTCCCGAATCTGAATCAGCCTTTTTTTTCATAACATGTCCTGCTTCCCAGCGTTTATCGAGATAATACAAAACAGGAACAGTCATGCGCGAGAAGAGCAGAGAGGCTACTTCCCCGGCCATCAGCGATATTGCAAGACCCTGGAAAATAGGATCAAAGAGTATGACCGAAGCTCCTACCACTACGGCCGCCGCAGTGAGCATCATGGGCCTGAAGCGCACGGCCCCGGCGTCTATGACTGCAAGATCAAGCGGCATACCCTGTGCAACCCGAAGCTCGATAAAATCAACCAGAATAATCGAATTCCTCACAACAATTCCCGCGCCTGCAATAAAACCTATCATGGAGGTCGCGGTAAAAAAGGCGCCCATAAGCCAATGAGCCGGCAGTATTCCTATAAGGGAAAAGGGGATTGCCGCCATTATCACAACCGGGGTTGAAAAGGAACGGAACCAGCCCACGACCAGCACGAATATCAGGATGAGAACCACTCCGAAAGCAATCCCAAGGTCCCTGAAAACCTCGTAGGTTATATGCCATTCACCGTCCCATTTCATTGAAAACCGGCGGTCGCTGTCGGGAAGGCCCGAAGTATGCTGAACTATCTTATAGCCTTCGGGGAGGGATATTGCATCAATCTTTTTCCGCATCTCAAGTATGGCATAAACAGGGCTTTCCTTTTCACCTGCAACATCACCGGTAACATAGACAACCGGCATAAGATTTTTATGGTATATGCTTCTGTCCAAATCAGTTCTGTCTGCTTTTACCAGAATGGAAAGAGGTATGAGGATGTCGTCTTTCCCGGGAATTTTTATTGCTTCAAGCCTCTCTATTCCAGCCCGTTCTGAAAGGGGTATTTTCAATAAGATAGAGACATCCTCTTTTTCGAGTGGCTGATGAAGCAGTCCTGCCTGCCTCCCGGAAAGTGCAAGTTCCAGAGTACCTGTTATCTGGGCAAGGTTTATACCGTGAATGGCCGCCTTTTCCTTATCAACAGTTAAATTATATCTCGGCTGATTTTCTTCCATGTACCAGTCAACATCAACCACGCCGGGAGTTTCTTCGAATATTTTCCTTATATTTTCGGCAAGCTGTCGCTGGCGGGTGTAATCAGGACCATATATCTCCGCAACAAGGGTTGAAAGAACTGGGGGGCCCGGCGGGACTTCCGCAACCTTTATCCTGGCATTATACTTTTCGGCAATCTTCTGTAAAGGAGGGCGTATGCGTTTTGCTATTTCATGGCTCTGATCTTTCCTTTGCCCCTTTCCCTCAAGATTCACCTGGATGTCGGCCACATTTGGTCCCCTGCGCAAAAAATAGTGGCGCACAAGACCGTTAAAGTTGAAGGGACCGGCGGTTCCCGCATAGATTTCATAATCGACAACTTCATTTACTGTTTTAATGTAATCACCCATTTCAATGGCGGCCGAAATGGTCTCTTCAAGGGTTGAATATTCGGGCATGTCTATTATTATCTGAAATTCACTCTTGTTGTCGAACGGAAGCATCTTAACATGAACTTTTTCTATCAATACGAGAGCGCAGGAGGCTAAAAGAAGAAAAGCAACGAGAATAAGAAAGGACGTACGCCAGAATGGTTTTTCAATGAGAGGAGTCATAACCCGGCGGTAAAGCTGTGTGCTCCACCCCTCTTTTTCATGGCTTTCCTCTTTATTCTCCTTATGGCTTATGAGCCTGACCGAGGCCCACGGGGTAACAATAAACGCCACAAGAAGTGAAAAAACCATCGCGGCAGAAGCGCCTACCGGGATCGGACGCATATAAGGTCCCATGAGGCCGCCCACAAAAGCCATTGGAAGTATGGCCGCTATAACGGTAAAAGTTGCAAGTATGGTCGGATTCCCAACTTCATCAACAGCCTCTATTGCAACTTTATGCTTCGGGCGATCCCTGTTTTCAGGAAGCCTGTAATGGCGGACAATGTTTTCGACAATAACTATGGCATCGTCAACAAGAATCCCGATTGAAAATATAAGCGCAAACAGAGTTATCCGGTTTAAGGTATACCCATAAAGGAAGAATATGGACAGGGTTAAGGCCAGAGTTACGGGTATTGCAAGGGCAACGATGCCGGATTCGCGGTGGCCGAGGGTAAACCAGATGAGAATTGACACGGAAACGATAGCAATAAGCATGTGCAAAAGAAGTTCATCTGATTTTTCTTTTGCAGTTTCACCGTAGTGTCTTGTTATGGTCATGTTTATGTTGTCAGGGATGATTGTTCCCTTTGCATCTTCGATTCTTGCAAGGACCCTGTTCGCTACTGTTATGGCATTTGTACCTTTCCTTTTTGCCAGGGTAAGAGTGACGGCCGGCTTTATGCCATCAGGCAGAGGGTTCCCTGAAATCTTTTTTCCCTGCGCTGCCGGGCCCGTTCCAAAAAAGACGTACTGGTCGGGCTCAACCGGTCCGTCTGAAACAGAGGCCACATCCTGGAGAAACACAGGCCTTCCGTCATTAACAGATACCACGATCCTTTTTACATCTTCGGCGTCTTTAAGGAATCCTCCGGTATGAACAACAACCTGACCTTCCTGTGAAGGGAAAGATCCCGGATCAGATTCAAGGTTGGCGGCGCATACCATTGAAAAGAGGCGTTCTGGATCAAGACCGAAGGCCGAAAGCCTGACAGGATCAATACTCACTTCAACCTGGCGGCGTTCTCCCCCGATCATGGTCGTTATGGATACGTTATCTTCACGTTTTGCAATGTTTTCAACTTCAGCGGCGACACGTCTTAAAGTATAATGATCCGCATCTTTTCCCCAGAAGGTTAATGCAAGAATAGGAACATCATCTATGTAGCGGGGTTTAACAAGCGGGGGAGAGACAGAGCACGGGATTCTGTCAATGTTTGCCATGAGCTTTGACTGAAGCCGGACAATAGCCCCTTCTTCGTCCTGCCCGACAAAAAAACGGACGATTGCCATCGACATGCCGGGACTTGATGTTGAATATATATATTCTACGCCGGGAATTTCCCATAAAAGCTTTTCCATGGGAGAAGTTACGCGCTCTTCCACCTCTTTTGCGCTTGCTCCCGGCATGGCAACGAAGATATCAATCATGGGAACAATGATCTGGGGCTCTTCTTCTCTCGGAAGCGCAATAACCGAAGCAATGCCCAGAAGGATAGATGCAATAATTATAAGGGGAGTCAGCTTTGATTCAATAAAAAAATCGGCAATTTTTCCTGCTGCGCCGGTCTTCAGGTTCATGGGGAGGCCTCCACGCTCATTCCGTCAGCTATATTCGGCGGCGGATCAGGTAAGTAGCGGTCTCCGGGTTTTAAGCCGGATAGAATTTCCACAGATTTGTCAAAAGATTTGCCGGTGCGGATAATCCTGTAATGGGCTTTTTTGGCATCATCAATGACAAAAATTCCTGTTAATTGGCCCTGATATACCAAAGCTGAATAAGGAATCAAAAGCATTCTTACTTCTTCTGAAGGAATCTGAACCCGGGCATACATCCCACTGTGAATATTATCTTGTGCCTTAAAATTAATCTTGACCAAAAAGGAACGGGTTTTGCTGTCTGCCGCCGTGACTAAAGCGCTGATCACTCCTTCAAGAGAAAGATCATTTACAGCCGGGATGATGATATTAACTTTTTTACCGGTACCCGCATTTTGTACATAACTTTCCGGAACAACAAGCTCAATATAATATCCTTCTCTTCCTTCAATGCCTAACAAAGGGCTTCCTGGGGAAGCAAGATCTCCGACTTCGACCATTTTGGCTGTAACCAGGGCATCATATGGCGCAGTGATTACCGAATCTTTTTTAAATGACTTCGCGGAAACGAGAGCGGCTTCGGCCTGTTTGATTCTATGGTTTGCAGCCTGAACCATTGACTCAGCCTGTGAAAGGGCGGCCTCAGCCTGACGGTTTCGTGCTTCAACTTCCTCAAATTCCTGTTTGCTTGCCGATTCCTCCCTGATAAGATTAAGATAGCGATCATAAGTGGCACCGGCAAGTTTTGATGCAGCCCTTGCGGAATCAACTGCCGATAAAGAAGCGGCATATTCCTGTTGAGCTCCGGCTTTCGCCTCTTCCGCCTGTGACAGTTGAGCATTTACCTGGCTGTCATCTATAAGGATTAAAACATCACCCTTTTTTACAAAATCCCCTTCTCTGACATTGACGGTCTTAACGGTTCCCATAATCTTGCCGGACAGGATGCCTGCCGTTTTGGCATGGACTGTTCCCATTGCTTCATATAAAAGGGGCATACTTATATATTGAGCCTCAGCAACAGTGGTTTTGATGGCAGCAGCGCCATCTTTATTAACAGTACCCGGTTCAATTTTGCCTTTGCAGCTTAAAGAGACTAAAACTAATATTAATATTATGACGTGAATAAGTTTTCTTTGAAGCATGTCATACTCCCTTTTTCCGTCGTTCGTACTTCGAAATTCGATATTCGGTCTTTAAACCGGTAAAGTATTCCGACGATTACTAAAATATATACGTTACTTCAGATTGTCGTTAATAGTTCCCGCTGCCAGTTGAAGCTGTGTTGTTGAAATATTGTAGTCATGCAATGCCTTTAAATGGTTTGTACGTGACTGTTTAAGCGCTGATTCTGCGTCCATGAGATTAACGATAGTTAACAAACCGTTTTCATAACGCTTCCTGATTATGCGGAGGTTCTCTTCAGCCTGAAGAATGGATTCACGTGCAACTCTTATCCTTTTCCACGAGCTTTCAGCCTGGTAATATGCCTGCCGAACCTGTATATTTATTCCGAGTTCAAGTTCGTGTTTGACTGCCCGGATTTTTTCCAGTAATGCGCGGGCTTCAGTTGTTTTCCCCGATATGCGTTGCCCGCTGTACAGATTTAAGTGCATAACAGCGCCAACCATGTAGTTATCGGCTGTGTCGCTTAAAGATTCTGAATTAATCTCGTAATTCCCTATCAAATGTAAGCTTGGCAAATGACCGGCCTGAGATTTGCTGACCTCTTCTTCCGCCATGGATTCCTGAAACAGGAGTTGTTTGAGATCCTTTCTGTTTGCGAGAGCAGCCTCTACCAGTTTATCAACCTGTTCTTCTGTTGCTGCTTTCGCATCGAGTGTTGTTGTGGCTTCAAATGAATTACATTGAGAAAGACCCATAACTGAACAAAGCATTGCTTTTGCAATCAAGAGATTGCTTTCGGCTGCAAAAAGCTCCTGTTCCAGTTCGGAAACCCGGACCTGCGCCCTTAAAAAATCACTCTTAACCGTTAATCCGTTTTCAAACCTCGATCTTGCCATTTTGAAATGAGCCCTTGCGGCATCCAGGATATGATGTATAAGATCAAGATGCTCATTTGCGAGAAGAAAACCAAAATAGGCAGTTGCAGTCTGGCCAACGACCTCCTCTCGTGTTCTTTCCATCATGAGGAATGAGGCTTCATTTTCCAGTTTTGCCTGCTTCAAGCCTATCCATGTCTGCCCGCCGTCAAAAAGAGTCCAGTCAAATGTAACGCTTGTAATAAAATTATTTATGTAATCAGGATTATTGAGTCTGGCCGGATCGAAGTCCGACCGGGCAATATTCTCCTGGTTCAGCTTTGTCCCGAAAACCCACATTGGGTTGGTTGTCCTGTTGAAAGTTTCATTCAAATATATCTGGGGAAGAAGACCGGAGCGGGCCTGTGTTATCCGGGATCTTGAAGCTTCGGCCTGAAATGACGCGGCTTTTGTTTTCGGGTTGTTTTCAAGAGCTTTTTTCACAGCATCAGAAAGTGATAAAAAACTTTTTCCTTCTTCTGCTTTTAAAGCAGAGATAAAGACGGAATTAAGTATCAGGGCGAATATTAAATAAAAAAGAGATGTTTTGATAAAAAAAGATTTCATGGAGCCACCCTTTATAGACATCTAAATGAAATTTCTGAATATTACAAGCATATTAGGATGATGAATTTCCTCCTTCATATCAATCGTGTGGCAAATACTGCAGTTTCTGTTTGCCCCGATTGGATAGCGGTTTTTCTGATACATTAGAGGTTGAAAATTGGCTCTTTCATCTCCAAAGATGTTTGTTGCCGGATACTCCGCATGCGTTATTCCGTGACATGCCGGACACATGATCCCGACCTCATCCGAACGCATTTTGTACAGAGATTTTGTATCCCTCGTCCACATGTTTTGAGGTGACTGGTCAGTGTCCGGAGGATTAAACCCTGTATGGCAGTTTAAACAGTCGGGCTGGTTCACCCAGGGTTTTCTCGGTTCAATCTGTGTAACAGAATCCGCAAGTCTTGGATAAAGATTCTTCATTAACTTTTCCGCGCTTTTTTTGCCCTCATTTTTTTCATATACAAGAAGACCTAAGGCATGATCTTCCATTTTCCCGTGGCAGTTTGAACACTCAAGGCCTATATTGCTGTGAATTCCTCTGTAGCTTTTTGAGAATCCGGACGAAGGATGGCAGTTGCTGCAGGGATCAGGATCATTTTTAGAGATATAATTGGCATGGAATCCGTGTATGGATGCTGAAAGGTTCAGATGTTTTAAAGTGGTATCAGGGGTAGCCGGATCTTTGGAATGACATTTTGAGCACATTTGAGGATTACCCCGCAGCGCAAGCTTTTCAAGTTCAGTCCGGTTGGATCGGTCATGAGCCCTTACTATATCAAGAGCTGTTTCATCCGAAATCCCGGTTACACCTTTTTTCGCCCAGTTGCCGCCATGACAGTTACGACACCCCATTTCAGTCGATGCCGGGACAGAAATTGCGGTTGAGCAGAGTATTCGCCCTGATAGAACATCTTTTGCCTCGATATATATAACAGGAAAAGGAATGTATGCCCCGTCATTTCTGTAGGGAACAACGGGGATATCGGTTGCTGAATATGCCATAATGTTTTCGTTATAATCCATTTTACCGTTCATTTTATTTCCGGACAATCCCTCATCTCTATTTAACTCGCGACCGTAAAGGGCTTTTGAATATTTCCAGAAATCGCTTTGGGTAGAGGGCGTGTCAAACCCATCCTCGATTCTGTATGTCAATTCAATGTTGCCTGTAACAATCTCGGGTGTTTCCCCCCTTTTTATGAGCTGGGCGTATATGGTTGTTCCGGGATTGGATAAACCAAAAAAGCGGTTGTTATCCGAAATAAAGTGCATTCCACGCTCCGTCCAGCCGAGTAAAATATATTCGTCTTTCGATGAGTCAAAAGGAAATATTTTTGTCGCAAGGGGTGGGATGGAATACCCGGAAGGGATTTCATCCTTCCTGGCGTTCAGTTCCTTAACAATATATGCTGCAAGTGCCTTTATCTCTTTTCCTGTTCCCGGAAAAGGCGGCATATATTCATTTATCTTTCCCATGCCCGTCAACATTGACTCCATGCCGTAGAGGGAGAATTTATTTGTCGCTTCACGTATGTCGTTTACAGGCCCGCCTATGGAATGGCAGGAAATGCACATAAGCTTGAAGATTTCCTTTCCTGCCATGAGTTGATTCTTATCATCGATCTCTTTATTCATGGCCCATCGAGAATTTTTTAATATCCCGTTATTGTGTATGAAATCATTCTCTTTTGCCGGAATAGAGTTTGAATAAATATCTCCGAATATTATGTAAGGTCTTCTTCCGGCTTCCCTGATCCATTCGAAAGAGCCTATATATAAAAGCCCCATTATAACCAGGCTGGAAGTTACGATAATTTTTAGCGGAGCCGAAATGCGTATTGCCATCAGAACACCGCCTGCAAAGATAAGCGGCGAAAGAAATAAAAAGGCTTTTATAAATGGCGGGATTTCCGGTGAACTTTGCATAATCATCAGTTTTTGCGGTTCAGGGAGGGAATTGATATACCACGATGCTGAGGCAATGAGAAAAATAAAAGGAATGATCAGCCATCTGGCGCAGTAGCCCTGCATTTTATTCCTCAAATCAATTTCCCTGATGAAGGAAGAAGTAATAAAACCGAAAAGCCCCGCAAGCATGAACGCCATGAATGTCCTGAAAAAAAGAGACGGCCAGAAAGAGGGATTGAAAAAACCATCCCAGAAGCTTTTGGTTGAAAGCCACTCCCCCGGAGTTAGCATGAATGTGACAATGCCATTGATCACGAAAAGAGAGAGCCATCCAAATACAAAATAAAGCCAGCCTACGGTAAGATGTTGTTTCCTGTTCATTTTCCCGAAGGTATAATAATACACGAAAAGGGCAACAATCTCTCCAAGGAAAAAAACCCATTCCGTAGCGAAGCCGAAAACAAAATTATGTATCAGAATAGATGTGGCGGCAGGGTTTAACAGGGAGATGGTAAACCATATGCCGACACCTGTAATTGCCCCTAAGACCATTGAAACAAGAAGAAAGAACCTGGTATGCTTTCTGGTATATTCGAGAATACCGAAAGAGTTTTCCCTGTAGCCTTTCATTTCGGTAAGGACAAGGAACAACCCGCCGCCGACGGCGAAATGAGCGACATAAACATGAATAACAGCGATGAAGGCGATAAGAAAACCGCCCCCAAGGAAATCAAGCTCCCATACGGGATAGTTGATTATATAATTGTACGGCATAAATTAAGCTTTTTACCAGTTCATTAAGACGGCTTTATCTGCAACGCGCATCTGATAATATAAATGATAATAACCGTGGCAACGGTCAGTGCTGCCAAAAACATTATCATGGGAGAATACTGATAGATTGTTTTAAGTTTTTCGACGGCAAAGTAAGGTTTAAGATATGCTGTTCTGACCATATCCCTTACGAGTACCATAAAAATTATGCTGGTTATTGTAGCCCAGACCGCGGGCCACACTTTTTTTATAAAGCCAAAAACAAGAGCTGCAATACCGGCAAATATACCTGCAAGGAAAACAGCGGAATGAACCATGTCTCCGCCAAGGAAAAGAAGCATTACATCTCTTGGCAAACTTATTAAAAACCATATTCCGACACAAAACTGGACCAGGGTAGCGTATATAAAATATTTCATACCTCTTGTAATATTTATATCTGAATGACTGACGCCGTTTTTCTTTTTTCGTTCCCACGTAATAGCAATATAAAGGCCGCTTACCGCAATTGATGCGGCTACATAGTGAAAAAACCTGGGGAAAAGAGTCGGATCTGAAAGATTAAGAAGTGTTCCGGACGGATTTGTAAAATATCGGGTCCATGTATCAGGGACAAGCATTAACGTCATGTTGTTTGTAAAGAAAAAACCTGTGACAAGTAGTAGCAATGCCGATAACCCTGCAGCATATTTTCGGGTCAGGATGAGGCGGTCGAAATTGAATTTATATATATATGCTGCATAATATGCTGTTATAAGAAGAAAAACAACCGACAACCAGTAAACAGCCATAAGAATTGAGCTTGTATAAAAGAAATTTCCATAAAGAACCTGCAAAAACAATAGAGGCGCTACACCGAAGTTAATGGTAAAGGCTATTATAAAAGTGTTTTTTTGAGATATTTCTTTTTGAAGATAAACCAAACTGCTGTCTGATTGGCGATTTATACTGCTGATGAACGCTATTATTGCAGACCCCAGCATTATATTCATGAGAAGAATATGGGCTGTAAAGGTTGTAATCAGAAGAACCTTTAGCCATGCCCAGTGAACGGGTATTATGTCAGGGGCAGGGATAAGAGACGCGGTATCCATATAAACCAGTTCCTGTTATGATATCTTTTATCGAAAATTCGGTTAATTTACCTTCAGCAAATATCTTTAACTTTGAGTCATCATTATTGAGTGACGATAGTATGCTTTCGGCTTTAACAGGATCTATTGCGCATATGGTCCAAGCTGCAAGACCGCGCAACATTGTATCCCGTGAACTGATAAAGGGGATAAGAAACGGAATGGAATCCCTGACAAGTTCAGGCCTCAGGCTGGCAATCCGCCCGATACCCCATATAACTCCCTGCAGGAGGATTTCATTTTCAAGATAGTTTCCGTTTATATTGATGTAGGAGATTAAAATGCGCGCATACTCATCTCCAAGCCTTTTATTCCGTGCGATTATTTCACCCATGGCTTCGGGCGAACCCCAGCCGATTCCTCCGGATTCGTCGTTTAAATTCCACATGAGGCGACGCATGACAACGCGCGCTGATTCAATATCTGCATCAGCTATAGATGAAACCGTTTCTCCCATAGCTGTGACAGCACGCCATTTAATCAGATCATCGGTATTATAGAGACAGGAAAAAAGATGATTTACAACCTGTCTTCCGGGAAATTTACGGATTTCCGGAAGCCTTTCATTAAAATTGTCTCCGGACAGAATTTCAAAAACTCTTTTTTTTAATCTCCTTCCTCCTATTCGGTCGGTATCCATGCTTTTTCCGTCGTTCGTACATAGTACAGGATTTCGCTATATTCGATATTGATACCTTCGTAAAAAGTCAGAAAATGACTTTTTACTTAGCGGGAATAGGGATTTCCCTCTCCCGCCGCTTGAAGTAAATTCAAACGGTTCCACCCACACCGCAGGCCGGGGCTTACTCGCCCTCGGCCTGATGATGGACTTTTTACGAATCCATCAATATTGGATCATGACCAGAAAATGCAATCTGAAGGACAGTTTTTAATAGCCTCATCAACCTCTTTTTCAGGGTAGACTTGAAGCTCTGCTATTTCGATATAACCTGCACTGCTTAATTTGAAAACAGAAGGAGCAACCTCTATGCAGATGCCGCAAAGTATGCAGTCGCCAAGTTCAACAATCGGTGTCTTCATCTGCTGTCATTATCCTGTTATTGCTTTTCCTATTTTCTTTCCCAGTTCAATGCATGCCTCAATGGATTGATTATCCGGCACGTATTGAACCTTCAATCCGGGGTCGATGATTTCAATATTCATTGATTCAAGTTCATTTTTTATAAGATTCACGGATTCTCCGCTCCACCCGTATGAACCGAAAGCAGCCCCGATTTTATTTTTCGGCTTAAGCCCTTTCATGTACATCAGAAAATCGCTGACGGTCGGAAAGAGGCCGTTATTTAATGTAGGGGAGCCTACTATGATTGCCTTTGCATCCAGAACCTCGGTCATTATATCACTGCGATTACATTTTCTAAGATGCATTGGCCTTGCTTCTACTCCCTGCTCATTCAAGCCCTCAACAATAGCTTCAGCCATTTTTTCGGTGCTGTGCCACATGGTATCGTATATGACTACCGCTTTATTCTTTGTTTCCTGTCTGCTCCACCTGATATAAGCGTTAATAATTTTTCCGGGATCTTTTCGCCATATTATGCCGTGATCGGGGCATATCATGTTGAATTCAAGTTTGAGATTCGTCACCTGTTCAATCAGCTTTAAAATGAGCGGCGAATAGAGCAGAAGAATATTGGCAAAATATTTTTTTGCGTGAGGCATTATGGCATCCCCGATTACGTCATCGAACTTTTCATGCCCTGCATAATGCTGCCCGAAAGCGTCGCTTGAAAAAAGGATCTTGTCTTCCTTAAGATAGGAGAACATGCTGTCCGGCCAGTGAAGCATCCTTGTTTCCATAAAAGTTAATGTTCTGTTTCCAATAGAAAGCTCTTCTCCGTTTTCAACCGGGTGATAATTCCACTTTTGTCTGAAATGGCGCGAAAGGTTTTTTTGGCCCATTTTGGAGCAGAAGAGAGGCTTTTCATCTCCCACTTTGTGCATTATTCGGGGCAGGCTCCCTGAGTGGTCCATCTCGGTGTGATTGCTGATAACATAATCGATTTTTTTGGGATCAATTATTTTCGATATATTATCGATGAACTGATCGGCAAACTCTGCTTTAACAGTATCTATGAGAACTGTTTTTTTATCCAGAATCAGAAAAGCGTTGTAGCTTGTCCCCATGTCAACTGAATATCCATGAAAATCTCTGATATTCCAGTCATTAACACCAACATCATAAATATCTTTTGCTATTTTTACGGGTTTCATTAGTTTTTCCTGGCTTCTTATTGATTGTTATGGGCTTGCGTTCTCCGGCCTGAGCCGTGGAGAAGTATATGGGAGTGACTTAATTATGATGGACTCGTAAAAAGTCCTGATTTTAGACTTTTTACGAGTCCATCAATTATTGATTTATTCTTTTTCAAAATCATCTTTTGATGCGCCGCAAACCGGGCATTCCCATGTATCAGGAATGTCTTCAAATTTTGTACCGGGCTTTACACCGTTATCTGGATCGCCTGCCTCGGGATCGTAAACGTAACCGCATACTTTACATATGTATCTGTCCATCATAACCTCCTTGTTTAGCTTTTTTTTAGTTTAGAGTTGGTCTTTCAGTTCAATCACTCTTTTTTCTATTTCATCACGTACTTTTCTCATAAATTCAATTGATTTGCCTGCAGGATCGGGAAGATCCCAGTTTTCTGTTTTGGCTCCCGGTACAAATGGACATTCTTCTCCGCAACCCATGGTAATAATGACATCAGGTTTTTCTTTTGAAATCACCTGCTCTATAGATTTTGGTCTGCGGAAAGCCATGTCTATACCTTTTTCCTGCATGACCTCAACCATAAGAGGATTGACTGCATCAACAGGCGTGCTGCCGCCATTTAAGGCATCAATTCTGTCTCCGGCAATATAGCCTGCAAAAGCACTTGCCATCTGGCTGCGGCAGGCGTTTTCCCTGCAGGCAAACAGGATTTTTTTTCTTGCAAGATAAGGCCTTAAGATATTCCCGGCCGCTTCCCTGACCTCATCTGCCGCTGTTGGATGTGCTTCCATATCGCCCCGCTTTTCTATCCTCCGGTATGTCAAACTTCCTTCGAAACCGGCGCCAACGGCATCGAAAAAATATTTGGCTGTAAGTTTCATGCCTTCAAACAGATTGGCTCCCTTTGTTGCTCCGAGGGCAAGAAGAAATCCGCGCCGGTTTTTACGGCCGGGATCGGTAAGCTTAAGCCTGTATTTACGAGCCCATAATGTCTGGCTCCGGTCTATAAGAGCTTTAGTCTGGGCCGGGGTATTGTAAAAAAAGATGGGGGTGGCAAGAACAATGATATCCGCCTCGCGTAAAAGAGAATAAATTTCATTCATGTCGTCATCTATAGGACACGTCCCTTTTTTTTCACACACGCTGTATTCCATGCATGGCATGATATTTTTTTTTGCAATCTCGATTACATGGGTCCTGATCCCCTTTTTTTCAATTTCTTTCATGAAAGACGAAAGAAGAAAATCGGTATTTCCTTTTTTCCTGGGGCTGCCCATTATGCCAAGCACCAGCATTATTATCTCTCCTTATTTTATATGACAACCCTTGCAGGTCACAGGACCGGTCTTTAATCCTGCATTGGTTTTTTCGCGGTGGCACTTCTGACACTGGTTCATGACTTTTTTATTTTCAAGCTTTCCCTCATCTTTCAGCTTTTTTACTATGCCGGGTGTTTGAGGAAACAAGTTATGGCACAAGTTGCAGTCGCCAAGAGAATCCTGGTGCAGCTTATGCTTGAAGGTAACATTGCCTGTGGCGCCTCCGAAAAGAATTATCTGTTCCGCACCCTTGTTTTGAGCCCAAAGAAGAGTTGAAACAAGTATAAAACCCGCTACTAAAATAATAATTTTTGCCTGTCTTTTCATAACCGGATTCCTTTATCAACTAGTATGATTCTTCGTAAGCAAGATCGTCTTTTGTAACTTTTCCACTGAAAAGATAATAAGCCCATGCCTGGTAGGCAATAACGGCGGGGATGAAAAGAATGACTACAACAAGCATGATCTTTAAGGTAAGTGGACTGGATGAAGCATTATATGCCGTGACGCTGAACTCATTATTTATACTTGATGGAAGTATATTGGGGTAAAGCCCTATTATTCCGAAAAAAACAGATCCCAGAATAACGATTGAGGATGAAAACCATGCCTTGAAAAAGTCATTATTTTTTATAAAAAATCTCGAAGCAAAGAGAGCTGCAACAGTTAAAAGGATTTCTAAAAACAGAATTGGATTTGACAGATAATTATCGTAAAGCTTAGTAAAAAACCAGCTTGCTACTAAAAATAAGAGTGTGATTATCAATAGAAACGGCCAGAGTATGAGAGCCGTTGATTTTGATCTTTCATGAAGATTATCATCTGTTTTAGCGGACAACCAGACAGAGCCGTGAAAGAGAAAAAGGGATAAAAACAACAACCCCCCAATAATTCCGTAAAAGTTCAAAAGGTCAAATAACGAGCCCCGGGATATACCAGATTGTTCAATGGGGAGTCCCTTGAAAATATTTGCAAAAGTTATTCCGAATAAAAGAGCCGGAAGAAGACTGCCGCCAAAAATAGAAACGTCCCAGATGTTCCTCCAGATTTTATTATCGACTTTGCCTCTGAATTCAAAAGCGACTCCGCGAAGGATAAGGGCAAAAAGAATGAGCATAAGTCCTGAATAAAGTGAAGAAAACATAATGGCATAGGCAAGCGGAAAAGCAGCAAAAGTAACCCCGCCCGCAGTAATGAGCCACACTTCATTACCGTTCCAGAGGGGGCCTACTGAATTTATCATTATTCGTTTTTCGAAGTCATTTTTTCCAAGAAAGGGGTACAGTATTCCAATTCCGAAATCAAAACCATCGGTCATAAAGAAAAGAGCCCAGAGCAACCCCCAAAGAAAAAACCATATTCCCTGCAGATCCATTGTTACCCCCGCACAGGATTCTTTAAAGCATTTTTAATTATCAGATAAAAACCTGTAATTCCCAGCAGCCCGTAAATAAGTATAAAAGCAATAAGAGAAACAAAAACCTGTGAAGAAGCCAGTGGTGATACCGCATCGGATGTCTTCATAAGGCCATAGACTATCCATGGCTGCCTTCCAACTTCTGCCAGCACCCATCCCGCTTCAATGGCAATATAGGGCAGCGGAATAGACAATATCATTATCTTTAAATATAAAGGACTTTCAAGCAGTCTGTTACGTCTCAACCATCCGATAATCGTAAGAAGGATAAACAGAGTTCCCAGTCCCACCATTGTTCTGAAGGAAAAAAGAGAGATGAGCACGGGGGGCCTTTCTTCCTTTGGAAAGTCCTTAAGTCCTTTGACTTCGGCGTTAAAATCGTGGTAGCCAAGAAAGCTCAAAAGTCCTGGGATAGCCCCGATTTCTACAAGGTTTCTTTCATTTTTCTCATCAGGAATTGCAAAAAGAGCAAGCGGCGCTCTTTTGGTAGTTTCCCAATGGGCCTCCATTGCCGCCAGTTTTGCAGGCTGAACTTCCGACACATGAACCCCGTGCATGTCCCCTTCAATGGCCGTGAAAATGGAAAAAATAAGCCCGAATACCAAACCTATTTTAAAAGATCTTGTAAAAAACGGTATGGATTGTTTCTTCAGCAGATGATATGCGCTAACACCCATTACAAAAAAAGCACTTACAATGTAGGCTGCGCTGATTGTATGAAGAAACTGGAGAACGGCAAATTTCTGAAAAATAACAGCTGAAAAATCGGATAGTTCAGCTCTCCCGTTCCTCAGGATGTAACCAACAGGATGTTGCATCCAGGAATTTGCGATTATTATCCAGACGGCAGAAAGGGTTGAAGCACCTGCAATAAGCCACATTACGGCAGCGTGGGCTTTCGGAGAAAGTTTTCTCCAGCCAAAAATCCAGATGCCGATAAGTGTTGACTCAAGAAAAAAGGCGGCTGAAGCTTCAATCGCAAGCAGAGATCCGAAAATATCTCCTACAAATGCTGAATAGCGCGACCAGTTGGTTCCAAACTGGAATTCGAGAGTAATTCCGGTGACTATTCCAAGGCCAAAATTTATCAGAAAGATCTTGCCCCAGAATTTGGTCATGGAAAGATATAGTTTGTCTCCGGTTCTGGCATATCTGGTTTCCATTATCGCAATCATAATGGAAAGCCCGAGCGTTAGCGGAACAAACAGAAAATGAAACATGGTGGCTGTTGCAAACTGCAGGCGTGACAGGATGACTAAATCCATGGAGGCCTCCGGATATGCCTGTTTTTAAGCTTTGCCCTCAAGTGTGCATTGAGTAAAATCAATATCTTTACCGCATGAATCGCATTTTTTCTTTTTGTCGAACTCATCGGAAAAAATTTCGACCTTTTTACCGCATGAAGGACATTTGCACATAAAAGACTCAAGGTGTTTGAATTGCTGATATCCTGGGCAGTGCTGAGGGGTAGACATAGTAGCCTCCTTAAAATTAAATGGTTAAAATTTTTAAAGACCGAGTTTTTTTGCTATTTCACGGCCATAATCCTGAGCCATTGTTATTCCTCCCCCAAGAGAACTGGATTTTAACCTGAGGGAACCGCTGACCATATCCATATTAAAAATATTTTTCATTGTGTTAAAAATACGATCCGGAGCTTCGCCGCTCCAGCCGAAAGCGCCAAAAGAACCTCCTTTTTTTCCTTTAAGATTCGCTTTTTCCGCAAGGAATAAAAAAGTCTTCATGCCCTGCATCATATCTCCGTGATATGTTGCCGATCCGAACACATAGGCATCATATCCATTAAGAGCGGTTTCATTTTTGATCTCGTTTACATTAACAACAGAAACATCAACTCCGGAAAAGCGGAGGCCTTCTCCTACAAGTTCTGCTATTTTTTGGGTTTCGCCTGTTCTTGTAGCATATACAATTAAAGCTTTTGGCATGATAAAAACACTCCATTATTATTTGATTCTGGGATCAATTCCTTCTATTTTGCAATCCGGAGTATAGCACGAGTTATCAAGAAACTCACATTTTTCCTTGCAAGAGGGACATTCGTTCGGTGGCACGTCAGCTTCAAGAGTGTACCCGCAGTTTTTACATTTCCAGCTCGGCATAATATCACCTCCTTTTTATGCTTTCCATAGGCCGTGAACATTGCAGTATTCACGTGCAGTAATTTCTTTGGCATCTATTGTAAAAATTGCTTCAGGAGCCTGCCCTGGATCCAGAAACTGTCTGTATATTTTCCCATCCGCTATAATTTCAATAAATTCTATAAAGTGTTTTTCTTCCATGGGATGCGCTACGTTTCCGACCTTTACTTTTATACCGCCGGAAGTTTTTTCTATAACGGGCACATGTTTTTCCTTTGAAGCATCTACCGTGTTTTCAACCATCAGCTTCATTGGTTGACCGCAACATACAAGTTCTCCAACACTGCCATGTAAAACTTCAACTACATTGCCACAAACCAAACATTTATAAACTTCAAGTCTTTTTGCCATGTTAGCTCCTTTCATGATAGGTTTGAATTAATAATTTTCTCCAAGCAGTTCAAAATGAGCCTTCGGATGAGCGCAGGCCGGGCATAAATCAGGGGCTTCATTTCCTTCATGAAGATAACCACAGTTCCTGCAACGCCAGACAACCTGTTCCTTTCTTTTAAATACAAAGCCTGCCTCAATATTTGCAGCAAGATCCCTGTACCTTTTTTCATGCTGTTTTTCCGCAACGGATATTTTTTCAAACACAACTGCAATTGCTTCAAAACCCTCTTCTCTTGCTGTTTTAGCAAAGGAAGGATAAAGATTCGTATGTTCATGATTTTCACCCGCCGCCGCAGCCCTCAGGTTTTCAAGAGTTGTTCCAACAACCCCGGCCGGAAATAATGACGAAACTTCGACTTCTCCGCCTTCCAGGAAATTAAAAAATCTTTTGGCGTGTTCCTTTTCCTGGTTTGCCGTTTCTTCAAAAATAAAAGCAATTTGTTCAAATCCTTCATTTTTTGCCTTGCCTGCGAAATATGTGTAACGGTTTCGAGCCTGAGATTCGCCTGCAAAGGCAGAAAGAAGATTCTTTTCAGTCACTTTGCCCTTTAATGTTGCCATCTATTAACCTCCATAAATTTTATTATCAAAAATTATATTAACGATAATAATTCCTGTTAATTTCTTTGCAAGTAGTTTTTTAAAAAAATGTGATATAAAATAAAAAACAAACCAGAAGATAAATCCAAACGGGGTCAGATAATAAATAATAATATTTTCTATGGAAAAAAATTTACTATTTTCCTTTGCTTTATATCATACAATAATTATATTGCAAAGGTGGTTTAATAAATAAGAGTAAAACTTGCAATTTTTTATGGAAATCAGGGAAATTATCAAAAGGAGGATATCATGAGTTTTGGATCTTTTGAGGAAATTGTAATGTACGCAATTGAAAAAGAAAAAGAGGCCGCAGAATTTTATGAGGAAATTTGCAGACAGGAAAAATTTCACGGCGCCAAAGAGATGTTTTCCGGTTTTGCCAATGAAGAAAGAAAACACCAGAAAATGCTTGAAGGCATATTATATAACAAGGAGAAGATATCCGAATATAAGTTTGAATGGATACCGGATTTAAAGCGCAGCAACTATCTGGTTGATACCAAATATGAAAAAGGCATGCATTACAAGGACATATTACGAATTGCCATGAAGCGTGAAGAAAAAGCCCTCAATTTTTATAATGATGTTGCCCTCAAAAACAAGAATGAAGAACATGTTAAGATATTCAAAATACTTGCACAGGAAGAAGCCAAACACAAGCTTGGTCTTGAAAAATTGTATGATAACTACATGGCTGAGCAGGGTGATTAAAACCGGTTATTCCGGTTTTATAATTTTACCAGGAAATACCCCACCATCTGAGAGATTTCGGAAATACAGGTTATCAATATGTCGCCTTAAATCCGGGTTAACTGAAATCTTTCCGATGAAGCTAAAACTAATTGACAATATAGAATATCAATTAGATCACCGTACAATTTCTCCGTCACTATTTATGGAAAAATGTTCGTATTCATCTTCTTCAATATGAAATACGGATGATGTGTCTCTCGGGTCTTCCGCGTTATCCTTATGAATGGTGATGTAGAATTCGCCATAGTAATCATTGAAATCATCACACCGATCACCTGCGTCATACCATTCCTCCAGGTTGAACTGATCGACTACCGTGCCATCGGAGGCTTTGTGGAGTTTGACCGTATATTCATCATTATCCCTGTTGCATACGGTAATAACGGAATCATAGTCATCATCGTCATCATCCCCCCAGCACCCTGCAATTCCGATCAATGGAATAAGCAGAGAGATACCGATAAGAATACGAAAAAATTTGTTCCTAATCGTGTTCTTCATTTTTCCCCTCCTGTGAATTAATGGTGGACTCGCAAAAAGGCCATCAGCTTTGTATGCCTGTTGTATGATAAAAACACGTTTGTGAACGGTCAAAGTATAGGTGAAGACACTTTGGTTTGTCAATTCATATTTACCTCATAAACCTGCTTGACACATAAATTTTATCTTCATATACTTCTTCCATCCGAAAATATTTTTATCCGACAAGCTAAAAATAAAAGGTCCTGTGAAAGATTGATTGCAGACCCTATTGAACCGAGACAGCGAGCCATCAGAAGCCAGTTTCCTTTGTCAACATCGGGCTGATTGAAAAGAAGAAAAACCGGAAGGAGAATGCCCATGCGCTGGAGAGGCGAAAGACAAAGTGATAATGTTGAAGACCGCAGAGGGTCGCCGATGTCTCGCGGTGCAAAAGTCGGTGGCATAAGCGGGCTGGGCCTGGTGGCGCTTGTGGTGATCGGTCTGTTTATGGGCATTGATCCGAGTGTACTGCTGCAGGTCGGCGAAAACCTGCCGTCTTCCTCTGTGAGCACTGAGCAAAACGCGCATCCTGCCGCTAATGATGATATGCGCAATTTTATGGCCGTTGTACTGGCTGAGACCGAAGACGTCTGGAACGATACGTTTCAAAAAGCAGGACGGACATATCAAGAACCGAAGCTGGTTCTTTTTTCCGGGGCTGTTGAATCGGCTTGCGGCATGGCCGAGTCGGCCGTGGGGCCATTTTATTGTCCGGCCGATCATAAAGTTTATCTCGACCTCGTGTTTTTCGACGAGCTTCATTCACGGTTCGGAGCGTCCGGTGATTTCGCACAGGCTTATGTGATTGCACATGAGGTAGG
>JAWOHP010000120.1:0-6456 GCA_046485065.1 Desulfobacterales bacterium
ATTCCCTTAAAGATGACCTGGTCTTTTCCGGTCTAGATTATAGCGAGGCGCGTCTGTGTCCAGGGCGCTATGAAATTTCTGCCGGTTCCGAATAATCTTTTATTAAAATCGATTTATCCCTTCCGGAGCAAATCTCTTTCCCATTTTTATCAGTCACCGAAATGCGTATTTTAAGATGTTCCGGAAGTCTATCCTCCGGCCAGGAAATTGCCGGAATATCTACCCCGAAATTTTTATAAATGAATCCTGAAAGAGCAGTTTTAAGAGATCTTCTCCCTTTAGGCATTTTTTCCATGATCTCATCGACTGTTCGTGAAACAGGAACAAGTTTTTTCCTGTATTCCTTCGGGAGTCCTTTGATTAGCGCGGTTATCTTCTCCTTAAGCAGCCCCGGAATGAGCCATTCGGTTGCTTCCGGCGGAACTGTTCGTGTATATTCGGACGGGATTCTGATGGTTACGCCATCATCAGGCTTGCCGGGATCAAAGCTGTAGAGACATTCAAAAGAATTTGCGCCAAAGCTGAGATTATCAGGATAAAGCGAAATTTCATTCTCATCCGGAAGATACCGTGAAAAATCCTCCTTTTTCATAAGCAGGAACTGATCTCCCCCTGCACTTTTTATGTATCGTGAAAGTGTCCGGGTATCATATATGGCATGGAGTTTTTTCCTATAAAATTCAAAGATTGCATCATCTCCGGCAAATATGCCCCTTCTTCTTACCCTGTTTTCAAGATCTATAATCTCACTTTTGAGATTCATGTTGTGTTCCATGAAACCGAAAGGAACTCTGACATCCCCGTCAACAAGAGCGCTCCTTATGAATATATCTGATGCCTCTTCCGGATTTACTTTACCGTAAGAGACCGGTCTGCCCGATATGATAGGAAGTCCGTAGAGATTTACCCGTTCGAGGGCGACAACTTCACCGCGTGCCCGCTCCCAGTGCGGATCATGATAGGAATACCTGCACTGCTTTTTGCCGATCTCTTCAATCCAGAGATTCTCAATATTTGCAACGGTTCTTGCAAAAAGCCTTGATGTTTCAACTATTTCAGCAGCTAAAATCCAGGTTCCGGAATTTTTGAAGAGGCCTGATCCCGGAAATATCATTACAGATTTTTCTTTTGTTGCCGAAAAAATATTCTTTTCCTTTTTTACCGCTATGTTTGAGAGAAAACCGCTTAAGATCGATTTATGAATAGCCGCATACAATGGACTGAATCCGCCCGGTCTGTATTTTACGCTTTCAGCCGTTTCTTTTTCAGGCTTTCGTCTCTCCAAGCCGTTTTCAGCAAGAATATCTTTTATCTGTATGTATATATCACGCCATTCCTTCATTCTTCTGAAAGAAAGATAATTTGCCCGGCAGAATTTTTTGATACCAGCGATGATTTTTGCTCCTTTTAAAGCTTCATTGAACTTGTTCCATATATTAAGGATGGCAATAAAATCGGATTGGGTATCCATAAATTGCCGGTGTGCCCTGTTTGCCTCATCTATTTTATCGGCAGACCTCTCTCTCGGATCCTGACAGCTTAAAGCTGCTGCGATCACTATCATTTCTTCAAGGCATCCCCTCTTGCCTGCTTCGATCAGCATTCTCGAAATCCTCGGATCAACCGGAAGAGAGGCCATAAGTTTGCCGTTTTTAGTCAGAGAAAATCCTGATTTATCACCGTTTCCACGCTCTATGGCTCCGAGTTCCAGAAGAATCTCATATCCGTCATTTATACTCCTAGGCGGAGGTCCGTCAATAAAAGGGAAAGCCGATATATCACCTAAATTCAGGGCAATCATTCTAAGAATAACTTCGGCGAGGTTCGATCTCAGGATTTCCGGGAGCGTATAAAGAGGGCGGGATTCGTAATCTTCCCTTGGATAAAGGCGAATGCATATGCCGTTTTCAACTCTTCCACATCTTCCTTTACGCTGGTCGGCGCTGCTTCTTGAGATCCTGACCACCGGCAAAGCGGTTGAACGGGATCTCGGTGTATAGTGCGAAATACGGGCAAGGCCTGTGTCCACTACATACTTTATTCCAGGTATTGTAATCGATGTTTCCGCGATGTTGGTAGCTATGATTATTTTTCTTTTCGGAATGCGCATAAATACCCTTGATTGTTCAGCCGCAGGAAGCCTTGCGAATATGGGTATTATTTCAGCCGATACATATTTTCTTCCCTCCAGGATTTCAGATGCCTCCCTTATATCCTGCTCTGTAGGCATAAAGATTAGGATATCCCCCGAACGGCTTTCATTAAGAATACTGTCTACGGCTTCTACGGCAAGATCAACGTGTGTCTTTTCATCGCTTTCTTCGACATCTGTATTATTTGCAAAATACTTCACCTCGACTGGATATGTCCTTCCCGAAACTTCAATCACAGGCGCATTATCAAAGGCTTTTGAGAATTTTTCGGTATCGATCGTCGCTGAAGTTATTATTAGTTTCAGGCTCTTTCGTTTTTTTAACAGGGTCTTTAACATACCGAGAATAAAATCGATGTTAAGATTTCTTTCATGAGCTTCATCGACTATTATGGTGTCGTATTCTGAAAGAAATGGATCTTTATGAGCCTCGGCAAGGAGTATCCCGTCGGTCATTATCTTTATATACGCTTCTTTATGGGTTTTATCCGTAAAGCGGATTTTGTAGCCGACCGATTTTCCAATCTCTTCTCCGAGCTCTTCCGCTATCCGCGCAGCAACGGTTATCGCCGCGATTCTCCTCGGTTGTGTGCAGCCTATTTTTCCCTTTATTCCCCTCCCTGCCGCAAGGCAGAATTTGGGTATCTGAGTTGTTTTGCCCGATCCAGTCTCTCCTGAAATGATTACGATCTGGTTTTTTGAGATAGATTCGATTATCTCATTTTTTTTGGCCGTTATGGGAAGGACAGGATCAAAACCAAATCCCGGAACATTCTTTTTTCTTATATTTATTTGATATCGTTTCATTAACCGCTCTTTAAAGTCATTTCCGCAAAAAGGATGAAACCCAGCCGGATCAACTACAATTATAATTCCCACTTTCACGTGAGTAACAAAACTTAAGGCTTCCAACTAACATGTCAATTCTAATAAACCAGTTGGAAGTCATATGCGAACGGATTTGAGATTTTTGGGAAATAGACTTTTAAATTACTTAAGTGTTAAAAATCGCAAGCTGTCTGAGGGCGTTAGCCCGAGTTCTTGGGATTTAGCAAAGTGATTTAAAAATCCCCGAAAAGCTCATTAAGAGAGCATATTAGGACTTCCAACATGTTCGTGTAAAAACGGGTTGTCGGAAAGGCATAAAACAGTTTTTTTACGAAGCCGTCGTGTTTACAATAGAGCAAAAAATAAACGGTGTAAATATTTACGGCTTCGTCAAATCATTCTGCTGCGTTGCAATTCATTTTTCATCATTGCAGCATACTGATAACTAATCTTAATTACTAAAGATTAGTGTCATATCTTTAAAAAATAAATTCGCGCTGATTTCCCAAAAAATGATATAAATCTCCCCGGATTGAAACGGTTATGCTGTGATAATTGTTTCTCAAATGAAAATCTTGCAATATACTTTCCAAAACTGTATTTGATATAGCAGATAGACTCAATTCGGTGGATTTACAAAGTGAGAGCTTTGTATAACATATTATTAAAAGGTCTGTCAGGGTAATGGGTTTTGGCATATCGCAAGAAATTTTTATGGTGACATAACAACGCCCCCAGATATCCGACAGGTATCATACAAGCGGATACTGTATAAGGCTTCGTGACTATTCATCCTTTGGGGCTGTCAACATCCTAATGGATGCGGATATACCGCCGTTGACAAAGGCTGGATTGTATTCTTGCGAATGCCAAAACCCATTACCCGCAGACCTATATTCGAGAAATTCAAAGCTCTCAAAGTATCTAACCGGAAGAGCGAACTCTAAACATAGTTGCTTGAAGCAGGAATCTTTAACAAATTAAGTTTGTTAAATTGGTAATTGAGAGCTTGATCCCGGAAAATTATTAACCACCATGGTAAAACAGCATAAATATTACGGGATAATCCCGGCACGCTACGAATCAACCCGTTTTCCCGGAAAGCCTCTTGCCGATATATCAGGCAAGCCGATGTTCTGGCACGTCTTTACCCGGGCGAGCAGATGCCCTGAACTATCACAGGTCTTCCTTGCAACAGATGATGAGCGTATCGAGTCAGCGGCAAAAGATCTTGGCATCCCGGTAGTCGCAACCCGGAGTGACCATCCGAGCGGAACCGACAGAGTCCTTGAAGCGGCACAATTATTAAATCTTCCGAATGATTCCATTGTCGTGAACATACAGGGAGATGAACCACTCCTTGAGCCTGCAATGCTGACAGAGCTTATAAGACCTTTTACTTCTAAGGAAATTGAAGTAACAACACTTGCAGGAAAGATAGGCCTTATGGAGGCCGAAAATAAAAACAGGGTCAAGACGGTATTTTCAAACACAGGAAGAGCTCTTTATTTTTCACGTTTGCCGATTCCATGCTACCGGGATGGTCAGGACGAAGTGTTTTTCGGTCACATAGGTCTTTATGCCTTCAGGATGAATGTATTAAGAAAATTTGTCGCTTTGGGGCCGGGTCGACTTGAAATCGCAGAAAAGCTTGAACAGCTCCGGTTGCTTGAAAACGACATTCCCATACATGTTGTTCTAACGGAACACAAGGGTATCGGAGTTGACTGCCCGGAAGACATTAAAACGATATGTGATATTCTTGAAAAAATGTAAATCTCACGGCTTTTAAAAAGATAGAATTTGCCATTATTTTTGTTAAGCTATCTCCTCTGAAGGATATTTTTATCTTATGCGCAACACTGTAATTCGTATAATAAAAATTATTAAACTAAAAGTATGCCCGGTGATATCCGATAAAATCCTCTATTATCTTTCGGCTTATGTTTATTTCGGAAAAGATCCGGCCGGCGTTCCCTGCAACTCCTTTATATTTTTTCCATGCCGGCAAAACATTCTCTACTGTGGCCTTGCCGGCATAGTCTCTTTTAAAAAAGAGAAAACTCCGGATTCAAAAATCGACATTCAATCTATTGGAGAAACCATCAAAAAAATTGAAGCCCGATCCTTTCTTCTTTGCATAAAGAATAATTATTCAATTGACGAAAACTACCTTTGCGGCAAGAAGGTCATTAAATCTCTTCTTGAAAACGTCCGGGAATTAAAAAGGGATGAGCAGTTTTTCGGCATATATACCAGCAAAGAAGATCAGAAAAGGCTTACATCCCTGTCAAAACATATAAACGGCATAATTGATTCGGAATCAAAGATCCTTTCAGAAAAAATGGGGCAACTTGAACCTTCAGCGGTCGATGTAATGTCAAGCCGGATTGAAAATCTTAAGGATATTTCTTGGACACTTACCAACGAAATAGGACAGAACATATCAAAGATAAGCGAACTTATCGGTGCTTCTGATAACAGCCCTTCTTTTACAACCGTAACCATATACAAGAACATAAACGCGGTTTTGAACAGCATTGACCGTCTTGAGGTAAGAGGTCGGGATTCCGCGGGCATTTCCCTTATGTTTACCCTGAATGATTCTGAATACACAGGTTTTGAGAAAATTATAACAGACGAGAACCTGTCCGGCATTTTAAAGGAGCGCTCAGACAATGATATTCTTCTAAATGGCGGATTAACAATCAACCGGATAGAAAAGAAAAATGGAAACCCTCTTGTCACTCTTGCCTTCGTTTATAAGGTTGCCGCAGAGATAGGAAGCCTTGGAGACAATATCTCTTTTTTGCGTTCCCAGATAAAAAATGACCGTATACTCAGGATACTTTCCTCTTTTCCGAATAGTTACCATACTGTTTCATCCCATACCAGATGGGCTTCTGTCGGTGCCATTACAGAGGCAAACTGTCACCCTGTTGACGGCCGTACGACAGGAATCTGTGCCGGAGAAAAGGGCATCATCCATGTATGCTTGAACGGAGACATCGATAATTACCTTGAGCTTAAAAAAGAATATGAAAGCAGCGGCAATCTTATCCACAGGGATATAACAACAGATACTAAAATAATCCCGCTTCAGATTGAAAAATACTTGAACAAGGGATTTCAGGTCGAGGAAGCTTTCCGCATGGCAGTAAACGATTTTGAAGGATCCCACGCCATATCGATGCATACCGACCTCGATCCGGGCAGGTTTTTTCTTGCTCAGAAGGGAAGCGGTCAGGCAGTCTTTATAGGAATAGGAAAAGATCATTATATACCGGCTTCCGAAGTTTACGGATTAATAGAAGAGACACAGTATTACATGAAACTGGAAGGAGAAAAAACAGTTGAAGGTAAAAACGGGAGCACCCAGGGACAGATATTCATATTAAACCAGAAATCGAATGGCGGGATTTCCGGTATAAAAGCAATGTACTACGATAACACACCGGTTCCGCTTGAAGAAAAAG
>JAWOHP010000095.1:0-5119 GCA_046485065.1 Desulfobacterales bacterium
TGCCACCAGACACCCGGCCTGAGTCCAAAAGAAGTAGGCGCTCCAAGATTGACCATGGAACAACGCTTGCAATATCATGGAGAGGCTGTCCATTTCACGTGCCGAAACTGTCACAGAGACTATAATGTCGAAAAGAAAGCCCAGTTAGCTCCAGTAGCATGCAACGACTGTCATCCAAAAAATGGGAATGAATAAGAAAGTCCCTTTTTGAGGGGGATATAGGGGGATCAGCATCTATTGAAAGACCCGTGGTTTGGCGGTATCATAATATGTCATAAAATCCGTGTTGCTCCATCATTAAAATAAATCGGACGTCCTGGTGAAAACCTCAAAACCACCAAAACCAGGACGTCCAAAAACAAGCAGACACTGCATTACCAAAGGCGGAGACATTATGTGCTCCTAAGGGTCAAAACCCTCTCCCTCTCCACGTTCCATTTGTTGTAATGCTTTGTTTACAGAATAAAGAAGCCCTTTTTGCCTAACCGGTTTAATGAGGTAGTCTATAGCTTTCATTCGAAAACTGGTCTTGACCGTTTCCGCAGACGGGTATGCCGTCATGATGATCACTCGGGTGTTGAGCTTTCTCCGCATTACCTCCTGTAAGATGTCTGTTCCCCATCCATCATCAAGAACAATATCTGCAATTATCAAATCAAATTTCATCTCATCCATTCTCGACAGAGCTTCAAGGTAACTTTCAGCAGTGATCACATTATGTCCCGCCTCTTCGAGGAATCTGTGAAAGCTGAATGTGAGGGATTCTTCATCATCAATTACGAGAATATTTGCCTTCATTCAATATCCTTGGGAAGACCGGTCTATTTCAGGAGAAACTCATTAGTACCCGCGTTTTTTTCGGAAACATCAATCACCACCCATTTGTACCACGATTGCATATATGTTCGGAATGACTATTCATTATAGTTTTAACAATCAAGATCTGTGCCAAAGAGGAGGCAGGTTATACCATCAATGCCATTTCATGATGGTATAACCTGAACTTAAGGCCCAGAGATGGAAATTCTTGCCTAAAGACGGCAAGCAAAGATGTGTTGCATGCAACACTTTCGTTGCATGATAATTTTTTATTTGCAACATTTCAGGATCAGGAGGTATCTTGACTGAGGTTGTATCTTTTAATCTTACGGTAAAGGGTCACGCGATTTATCCCTAGCAACCTGGATGCTTTTGCTTTATTCCATGCGGTTTTATTCAGGGCTTCAAGAATTGCGATAGAATCGGTATTCCGTATCTCATCGGGGGAGCGCCGTCTGATTTTTTGAATGCTCATGAAATCTGACGGCAGATGATCAAAAGTAATGACATTTTGGTTGCACAGAACGAAGGCATGCTCCATAGTGTGCTCAAGTTCCCGCACATTGCCCGGCCAGGAATACTTGAGAAAGGCTTTCAAGACATCAGAGGATATCGCCTCAATGTTTTTTTTGAATTTAGCGTTGAACTTATTATGAAAATGTTCAACCAGAAGAGGGATATCTTCACGCCTATCCCTTAAGGGTGGCAATCTGATCTCGACCACCTTCAGACGGTAATAGAAATCTTCTCTCAATTCGCCGATACTGACTTTTTCCATTAAATTTCTGTTCGTTGCAGCAATCATCCGAACGTCCACTTTGGTTGGAGCAGAGCTTCCAACCCTCTCGAATTCTCTCTCTTCAAGGACTCGCAGGAGCTTCAGTTGTAACTTTGGTGAGATGTCACCAATCTCATCAAAAAAGATTGTGCCGCCATCCGCTCTGTGAAACCGCCCCACATTGTCTTTGATAGCGTCTGTAAACGCTCCTTTAACATGGCCGAAAAGTTCGCTCTCAAGAAGATTTTCAGGCAATGCCGAGCAGTTCACCTTGACCAATGGTTTGCGGCTGCGTTCTCCTGCAAAATGCAACGCTTCGGCTACCAGTTCTTTTCCTGTTCCGCTTTCTCCCGTGATGAGAACAGTCGTTTGAACAGGAGCCAGTGCTTTTATGAGGGAATAAACTTTCTGCATCGGCTCACTTTGGCCTACAATGCGATGGAACCGCCAGTGCTCTTCAAGCTCTTTTTCGAGGTCGGCCATATGCGTATCATCCCTCAACACCATAACGACACCCGAGTGCACGCCCTGGAGGCTGAGCAGAGGATATGTCCTTACACTGATGACCCTTCTTGCACGATCGTCAGGCCGGCATTCGATATGGTCTATCTCTAAAGGCTTTCCACTTTTAATCGCTTCATCCAGAACCTCTCGGCATCGCCCATCGCACATTTGGCGTAGAGAGTAAAAGTGTTTTCCTATATCATCACGAGAATACCCGCACATGGCCATGGCTGACTCATTGAACTCAAGCACAACCGATTTTTTATCTACCGTGATGATGGCATCCCTGACACTCCTGAAGATAGCCTCTATGTTTGTACGGTATTTTTCCTTTTCCTCCGTTACAGCCTTATACTGCAAAGCAGTTCGGGTGGCATGCAGCAAAGACTCCTGGTTGATGGGCTTGGGAATGTAATCAAACGCACCCAGTCGAATGGAGTCGGTAGCGGTCTCGACACCCGGGTCTCCTGTGATCATGATCACCGGGCAGATCAGTCCTCTTGCCTTGATCTCTCGTAAAATATCAATTCCCGTTCCATCCTCCAAAATAATGTCTGCAAATACTACATCGAAGTTTGTCTCGTTTATTCGGACCAAAGCTTCGCCGTAGCTTTCAGCAGTTTCTACGATATGCCCCGAGGAACTGAGAAACCTTTCGAAGGTAAATCTGATCGATTCCTCATCATCGATTACAAGAATTCTCGCACTCATTCTCCATCCTTTATAAATTCAAATAACCGGTAAATCAATTATAACCCTGGTAAATTTTCCCTTGATACTTTCAAAGCCGAGGTATCCACCATGATCCGTGATGATTCTATGTGTGATGTTCAACCACAGATCGGTCCCTTTCACGGGTGGCTTTGTGGAAAAAAATGGCTTTGTTATCATGGAAAGTTCACACTCGGAAATTCCCACCCCTTGATCGTAAAATATGATTCGAACATAAGGGCGATCAGCGATAGTCAGTCTCTCACCTGTGATTTCAAGTCGCTTGTTTTTATCTCTTTCCGAATACTTCTCGTTTAAGGCATAGCGCGCATTGTTTATAATATTTATAAAAGCCTGCTGAATTTGCTGAAAATTTGCATTCACTCCAGGAAGGTCTTCGGGAAGGTCTATCTTAATATCAATGCCCTCTTTCCGGATTTGCGCCTGGGTAAGAACCATGGATTCTTTAAGAATTGCATGGATCCGAGTGGGCTTTTTGTTTTCTCGCCCATCACGCGCATAGGACAGGAGGGTCTTTACGATTCGACCGATACGCTCACCCTCCTTAACAATGCGCTCTCCAATATCCTTTTCCATACTCTCGGGACTACACTCATTAATCAGTATTTGACCATAGTTTATAATTCCGGTGATGGGATTGTTGATTTCATGAGCAACTCCGGCAGCCAACTCTCCCAACGAGGCCAAATGACCTGCCTGGATGGCTTCTGCCTGAATTGCCATTTTTTGGGTAATATCACTCACCAACAAGAGCACGCTACTGACCCTCTCAGCTTCTTTGACTGGAAATGCCTTTATTTCCAGTACCGCCCCATTGTGGTTTACAACGGCAACTTTCTTTTTTGCTGTTTCAAAACATTTTGCGATCGGGGAGTCCCCGGAAAGCGCAGAACGATCATTTAATAATTTATGACAATGTTGCCATACCACATCAGATACCGACTCATTCAACTCCAAAGTCCTTCCGCTGTTTGTCCACAACACCTCCATTTCGGGAGAAACCAGGATCAAGGTATCGCTGATAGCATTGAGGAGAGCATGGAATTCCTGTGAGAGTTTTCTGAATTTCCTTTCGTTCTCACTGAGTTCAGCTGTACGTTTCGCCACCCCAATTTCCAGCTCTTCATGAATCCTGACGAGCTTTTCTTCAGCCTCCTTCCTGACAGATATATCCGTAACCGAAGTCCTGCATAACCCAGCACCATCGACATTCTGCACCCGGATACTGTCCAATTGTACATAATGCTCTTGGCCGCCCAGTCTTTCCAGTCTCAGTTCACAGGTCTGCCGTTCGTTGATTTTGAAAACCTGATCAAGGTGGGACAGAAACCTGCCTCTGTCCATCGCTGCCGCATAAAGCCAAAGAGGAGTATTGATCAGGCGGTCTCTTTCAATCCCAAGCTGACCGGCAAAGGTAAGGTTTGCTTCCAGGATGCAACCCTTTCTATTCGAAGTGACGAAGCCGACGGGCGCAAAGTCATAAAGATCGGAGTATTTTTCCAACGATTCGCCCAGCCGCTCCTGGGCCTGACGGAGTTCTTCATTTTGCATCTCCAACTTGATCTGATAGACCTGCAGCTTGTGAACCAGACCTTGCTCATCTTCCTCAGCCATCGTTCGAATGAGTCGGGTTGAACTTTGCCTTTTCCGCTCCTCTGCAAAGCGGCGCCACCTGGCAATACGACCTCCTCCGGATTTATGGTCAATCATACTTACACCCTCGATTCATTTTTCTTTCGGATGTTGTTTTAAAAATACTGCGCAGCATCGCTTATGTCATTTTCCCAGCCATTACCGGGGGTTAGCTTCAAAATTATGGTTGATGTGTAACATATGAATTAATAGCACGCAACACTATTGTTACACGCAACACTCCGTCTATGCCATACTGTGCATTTATGTCGCATTTACCATATCATAAGTTTTTATAATCATTAATTAATATTTAATTTTAAAGACTCACGGGTTTTCGGGCATGGAACTTGCTTGATCAAACATGGAGAGGAGCACAAGTTGACCCCACAACAAAACCACCTAAATTTCTTTAATAGAAAAAGAATAGCAACCTGTTCTAAATGCCAAGATTTTTGTAGAACATCTGCTGGTAATGTTGTGAACAGTTTTGCTCATTGATCACTGGGCTTTTTAAAACAATAAGGAGCAAGCCATGAATCTGAATCGAATCTCAGGGAACTGGAAACATTTAAAAGGAAACATCAAAGAGAAATGGGGTAAACTCACCGGCAATGATATCAGCATCCGCGAGGGAAGGCGGGATCAAATCCT
>JAWOHP010000025.1:0-18345 GCA_046485065.1 Desulfobacterales bacterium
GACCGTCAGCCTCGGCCCCCGCGGCCACGCGTGGTCGCCGGGCGGTCGTACGGAGGACAGATGACCTGTCGCACCCAGATAAATCAGGGACATGAAGAAGCCGACATAACTGGATGGAATATTTAATTCGCCGGCTGCAACTGGCATCAATACCGGAATCGCTACTGCGCTCATTGAAACCAGTGCCTGAACTACCAGAGTGAGAAATACCGGAAGGATAACCCCCGACATTGGATTGATAAGGCGTTTATTTTTCACGGCGGGAATATATGAAGTAGAATTTTATGAGTCAAGAATATTATGGCCGTAAAACTTGGTTGCTATATCAGGTGAAAAACTTCCGGTTGAGCAATCCGATTTGGGGTTTTTATCTACCGCAAAAAAGGGATTAACCATAAACGGCTAACCCCTTGATGTTTTTGGTAGGCGCGATTGGATTTGAACCAACGACTTCTACCGTGTCAGGGTAGCGCTCTCCCCCTGAGCTACGCGCCTTTATAAATATTTAGCATAAAATGCTGACCTGCTGTCATGTCGGATATGGGTGCGCATGCAATCCGCATAAATCAGACCATACCCTTCGTCAACGGCGGCATATCCGCATCCATTATACCGAACAGCCCCAATGGACAGACGGTCACGAAGCCGTCTACAGTCTCCGCCTGCAGAATCTTTTGTAGTCTGTCAGGGGGTGTCCTCGAAGTCTCATAATAAATTTCATGCGGTATGAATGTGTACCCATACTCCGACGCTACAATAACCGGTTATTCAAAGCTCTATTTACAGCCGTGAACTAACACCTCTTATTTTTCATGTCAAGGGAAATAAGGAGAAATGGTTGATCGGCGGGGGAGGAGAAAACCGTCTCAATCGCAGCTAACGTATCGTAATATGTTCTGAAGCCACTGTCACTTCCCCAATTATTTCGGCCTGGGAGATGCCGTTATCCTTCAGCTTTGCCAGAAGAGCATCCGCCTGAAAACCGGGAATGCTGATCAAAAGCCCACCTGAGGTCTGGGGATCAAAACATATATCCTGCATAACCCGGTCAACATTCGGACCAAAAGTCACCATTGATTGACGAAATTCCCGGTTTTTATGAGCGCCTCCCGGCACAAGCCCCATGGCTGCATATTCCCTGGCTTCCCGGATAACGGGAATTTTCGATGCATAAATCGTCATGCCAAATCCTGATCCCGCAACCATTTCAGCCAGATGCCCTAAAAGGCCGAATCCGGTTATGTCTGTGCAGGCACTTACAGCATAATCGCTCATTATCCCGGCTGCCTTAAGATTCAAGGTCGCCATTATACGGATAATGCTTTCGATGACGGCTGAAGATGCCAGCCCCCCTTTAATCGCGGTATTGATTATTCCGGTTCCAAGGGGCTTGGTCAGAATCAGCCGGTCTCCCGGATGAATTGTTTTCTTGGTCAAAACCCGGTCTGGATGTATGAATCCGGTAACCGAGAGTCCGTATTTCAATTCACTGTCTTCGATGCTGTGTCCGCCGATCAGAAAAACTCCGGCTTCGGTCATTTTGTCCAGCCCGCCCTGAATGATCTGCCGAAGCACGGAAATATTCATTGTTTTTACGGGAAAGGCCACGAGATTCATGGCGGTTTTTGGAATGCCGCCCATGGCATAGATGTCGCTTAAGGCATTTGCGGCGGCAATCTGGCCGAATGCATAGGGATCATCCACAATCGGCGTGAAAAAATCGACTGTTTGAATCAGAGCCAGTTCATCGGAAACTTTATAGACACCGGCATCATCGGCACGGTCCAGCCCTACCAGCACATTGGCGTTTGTTGGGAAAACCATTCCGCACAGCGCCTTCTCCAGGTCCCCCGGAGGAAGTTTGGACGCTCAGCCGGCGCCTTTTACAGTTTCAGTCAACCGGAGAGTATGAGGATTTTGTATAGTTTTCATGGATCCAAAGTACTTGAATATTGTTGTGTCGATGATTACTGAATCTCGCTGTTTCGGTTCAAAATTGCCAATAATATTCAGTCTTTTTTATACACCGGGTAAAGAACTCTTTATTTTGGTTTCTGGTTATTTAAAGAGGCTTTCTGCAGAATATTCATGCCCCTATAAATGTAGTGAAAGCCGGAAAGTATTGAAAGCCCTGCCGTGAGCCAGTACAAAAAATATTTAATCATTGCAGCTCCCGATAGCGCCGGATTCAAAAGAACAAAAACAACTGTTACAAGCTGGGTAACAGTGGTGCATTTACTGACAAAGCTCGGTTTGATATCAACAGTTATATCTGTTATTTCAAAGATTGCGATTCCGAGAAGTATTAAAACATCCCTGCTTATAACGATAACAGCCAACCAGCCAGGAATTATTTTCATCACTCCAAGGCTCACAAATGCAGAAGTAATAAGGAGTTTATCCGCAATCGGGTCAAGGTAGGCTCCGAGTTCTGTGCGCTGGTTGAAATATCTTGCTATAAATCCATCCAGTCCATCGCTCAACCCGGCAATTGCAAATACAATGAGAGCTGAAAAAAACATATCCTTTATCAGATAAATGACAAACAGGGGAACAAGCAAAATCCTTATAAGCGTCAGTATATTTGGAATATTAATTTTCATTTACCGGTCGATTTAGCTTTCGTTGCTAATGAAATCCAGGATCAGGCTTTTCTAACCAGCGCATAATCGGCTATATACTCAAGTAGTTTTCTTGTTTTTGATGGTTTGAAAACAAGAAGCGCTCTTTTCCCCTTTTCAACGTATTTTTTTGCACGCTCTTTTGTGTAAGTAATCCCTCCATATTTTTCAAGCAATTCTATCAGAAATTTGAATTCTCGGATGGAAAATTTATTGCTTTTTATTATTGACTCCATCCTGTGCCGGTCTGTTCTGCCGGCTTTCTTTAATGCATATATTACAGGAAGAGTAATTTTACCCTCTTTTAAATCAGCCCCCACCTCTTTACCAAGAGCATTTGTATCAAGCGTGTAGTCAAGGAGATCATCGGCCATCTGGAAGGCCATTCCCATGTTATATCCGTATCCGGAAACAGCCTTTTCTTCTCTTTTCGAAGCATTTGCTATAAAGGCGCTTGTCCTGCAGGCGCCCTCGAATAAAACGGCTGTTTTACGCCAGATTATCTCCATATATTCTGCTTCTGTAAGGTCCAACGCGCCTTTTCTCATAAGCTGGTTGATCTCTCCCTGGGACATGCTTTCGGTAACCTCCGCGATTACCTTAATAATTTTTAGTTTTCCGGTAGCAGCGGCAATGGATAAACCCCGCGCAAGAAGAAAATCGCCGACTAACACCGCCGTCGAATTTCCCCATATTGAATTTGCAACAGGTTTTCCCCTCCTTAATTTTGCCCCGTCAACAAGATCATCATGCAAAAGAGTTGCAGCATGCAGGTATTCAAATGTTGTTGAAAAAATCTTGTCGTAGCCTCCCTTATAGCCGCAAAGTCTTGCCGAAAGCACCATAAGAAGCGGCCTCAACCTTTTCCCCCCGTCAAAAAGAATATGTCCGGCGACATCAGAGACAAGATCAAGATAGGGGTTTAAATTATCTGCAAGCGCAATTTCAATCTCTTTAAGGTCCTTTTCGACCATAGAAAGAATTTCAACTTTTAAATCTTTCATGCAGTTTCTCCGACAAGATCATATTCAAGCGCATCGGTGATTTTAGCCCTGGCAAATGAGCCGATCTTCAGATCCCCCGTGATGTAGGTAATACCGTCCACTTCTGGAGCCTGATCTATTGTACGGCCTATAAAAAGCTTTTCTTCAGGAGACTCTTCTACCAGTACATCAAGAACCTTGCCAATATATTTTCTGTTATTTTCAAGAGATATTTCCATCTGGCGGGACATAATCCTGTCATACCGTTTTTTTGCAATATTTTTCGGTATCCTGTCCGGAAACTTATGGGATGGAATATCTTTGGAATCGGAATAGACAAAAGCTCCGAGATGATCAAATTTGACCTTTTCAATAAATGACAGAAGTTCTTTGATCTCTTTATCCGTTTCTCCTGGAAAACCTAATATCAACGTTGTCCGCAGGGATGCATCAGGAACCATTGACCGAATTTTTTCAAACAGGCGCAACAGATATGTTTGACTGTAGTTTCTTCCCATTTTTTTTAAGACAGAACGGCTTGCATGCTGGATCGGAATATCAAAATAAGGACAAATGTTGCCACCGGATGCCATGGTTCTTATGGTTTCATCATCTATACTTTCAGGATGACCATACAGCACTCTTATCCATGTATTCCCTGCTATTTTAGAAATTTTGTTAAGAAGCAGCCCAAGCGTAACCAGACCGCCCAGATCTTTTCCATATGATGTAGTATCCTGAGCTACAAGGACAAGCTCTTTGACTCCCGATTCTATGAGCGATCGCGATTCCGATAATATATCTTCAACAGGCCGGCTCCGCTGCTTACCCCGAAGCTTGGGAATTATACAATAGCTGCAATGCCTGCTGCATCCTTCGGCAATCTTTATGTAAGCCATGTGGGACACACTTCTTATTCGCGGGACCGATGCTCTGCTCACGGATGTCAGGTTAGGATCAGGCAAAAGGCATCCGGATACCATTGGGATTCCCTCGATAGCCTGTATTATTTTATCATACGCACCGGTACCGAGGAAAAAATCTACTTCAGGAAGAGTTTTTACTATCTTTTCTCTGAAACGTTCAGGAAGGCACCCCGTTACTATAATACGCCGGCACCTTCCATTCTGCTTGTGCTTTGCCAGCTCAAGAATTGTATCAATCGATTCGCTTATCGCGGATTCTATGAAGCTGCACGTATTTATTATTATTGCACTGGCGCCGGCAGGTTCCTTCATAATATTCCATCCGGCGGCGGCAAGTCTTCCGAGCATAAGTTCGCTGTCAACAAGGTTTCTTGCACAACCAAGACTTTCAAGATAGACGCTTTTTTTATGTCTTCGCATACAAAGAAACCCGTTTCTTTTATAGTAAATGTCATAAATCTATTCCGATTGAACTAACCTTAATCGGCACATTATTCTGACAATTACTAAATTCGCCGCAAAAAAGATGGGGCTGCCTTTTTGTCAAGGCAGCCCCGAAAAAAAATTTTCTATAGCCCTTTAACTTTTTTAATCTCTTCAGTAATCAAAGGTACAATTTCAAAAAGATCTCCGACAATTCCGTAATCTGCCTTGGCAAAAATCGGAGCTTCCGGATCCTTGTTTATTGCCACTATAACCTTTGATGAAGACATTCCGGCAAGATGCTGTATTGCTCCCGATATCCCGCAGGCAATGTAAAGATTCGGCGAAACGACTTTTCCTGTTTGGCCGACCTGATCCGAGTGAGGCCTCCAGCCTTCATCAACGGCAGACCTGGAAGCTCCTACGGCTCCTCCAAAAATCCCGGCAAGATTTTCTATTGCCGAATAATCAGGCCCTCCCATTCCCCTGCCGCCTGAAACAACCACATCGGCTTCTGTCAATTCGACCTTGCCCGTATCGAGTTTCTTTTCTATAAATTTAAGATTCGTGCTGCCCTTGTCGACGGGAATGGCTTCAACTGCTCCGGTTTTTTGAGATTCGGTAATTTTCATTGAATTGGGACGGATCGCGATTATCCGGGGCTCTCCTTCAAGCATAATTTCGGCAAGGATTTTCCCGCCGTACATGGGCCGTGTCACAACAACATTTCCGGCATCAAGCCTGACTGCAACACAATCCATTGCAAGAGGAGAGTCGAGTCTGGCTGCCAGCCTCGCCGCAAGATCCCTTCCACGGGAGGAAGCTCCTAAAATAATTACACAGGGTTTCTCTCTGGTAACAATACCGGCAATGACATTCGTGTATGTGTCGGTCATGTACTCTTCAAGTACGGAGTCGTCGGCGACAAGTATTCTTTCGGCGCCGTATTTTCCCAATGCCTCGGAATTGCTTTTTATGCCTGAGCCAAGAACCGCAACTGAAAGAGAGCATCCAAGACCATCCGCTATGAGCCTTCCCTCACTAAGAGCTTCGTATGTTACTTTCCGAAAAACTCCATTTACCTGTTCTGCTATTGCAAGTACACCGCAAGACATATTTATCTCCTTATCAATAATTGCTTCTTAATCATATCATAATGCCTTCGTGAAAATTCAAACAATCAGACCACTTTTGCCTCTTCGTGCAAAGCTTTGACAAGCGATTTGGCTTTATCTGCGGCGGTCTCCCCGGGAATCATCTTTCCCCCTTTTCGTTCCGGCGGGTATTTGAGAGAAATTATCTTTGTTTTCGGAGCGCCTGTTTTTTCAGCATCAAGCCCTATATCTTTGAGGCTTTTAATTTCAAGAGGTTTTTTCTTTGCTTTCATAATACCGGGAAGTGATGCATATCTTGGTTCATTCAATCCACGCTGGGTTGTGATAAGAGCCGGAAGGGGAGCTTCTATATCAACCATGCCTCCCTCTACTGTCCTGCTGCATGTTATTTTCCTGTCAGCTATAGATTCTTTCATTACCATCGTAACTGCCGGAATATCCAAGAACTCGGCCACCGCTGATCCTACCATGTAATTATCTCCATCAACAGCCCTCTGGCCCGCAATAATAAGATCAAAAGGCAAACTCTTAATTGCGGCTGCCAGAATTTTTGCCGTTTGCAGGCCGTCACAATTATATGCCGCAGGATCACTTATCAATATGCCCTTATCGGCTCCCATTGCAAGCGCTGTTCTTATAGCTTCAACCGCCTTTTCCGTTCCAACGGAAAGAATGGTTACCGAACCCGAACCGCCATGTGCCTCTTTCACACGGAGAGCTTCTTCTACTGCAAATTCATCATAAGGGTTGATTACCCACTTCACATCATCAGTTTTTACCGATAAACCGTTTTCTGAAATACCCACAAACGACTCGGTTGATGGAACCTGTTTTAATAAGACAATGACTTCCAATTTTCCTGTTCCTCCCTTCTTGAAATTATAGCAAAATTGTCACAATGTAAGACCCATTTATCAGATATTATTGAAAGGTCTGAAATTCGTAACCCCTTAATTTTAATAGATTACATGTTTCGGCAATTTAAGTATATCAGTATCCTGTTCTTGTCAAATAAATTTTATGCACCCTTTTCTCTTATTATTGAAGACCGTATGGAATAGCATCTATTTTTAATTCGCTTGCTAACCGCGCTGCAAGCCCACCATGGCGGATCTTCGGCGGGAATGCGCTCGCTGTTTCGGTTCAAAGAGTTTATTTTGATTATTAACAAAACCTTTCGAGCTGTAATCGGCAAATTTCCCGTCTTTTTCCTTTACCACTATCAAGCATTCAATCCCCGGAATTTTATCTGCCAGTTCTATACCCTTTTTATGCCCCATAACCATTATGGCCGTTGCAAGCCCATCAGCAATGGTGCAGTTATCTGCTATTACTGAAACGCTGACAACTCCGTTTGTTACAGGATATCCTGTTTTCGGGTCCAAAACATGCGTATAAACAGCGTTATCTTTTTCAAAATAATTCCTGTAATCGCCGCTCGTGGCAAGTCCTTTATTTTTAAGCAATATTGTTTTGTATACTTCATCGAAAAGGGCGTCTCTATCGGGTCTGTTTATTCCTACACGCCAGTATCCGCAGTCTTTTCTCAGTCCCGAAGCGTATACTTCTCCTCCAATTTCAACAAGAAAATTGTCAATTCCTTTTTTCCTGATAACATCGGCAATCACATCAACTCCATACCCTTTTGCTATCGAAGCAAGATCAAGACTTAAATAAGGATTTTTCTTTACAATATACCCGCCTTCAGAAATCTCAATCTTGTCAAATCCAATATTTATAAGAATTTTTTCTATTTCCTTTTTATCAGGAACACTATCTTTTTTTTCTTTGGAACCAAAACCCCAGAGTTCAACAAGAGGATATACGGTGCCGTCCCATGCTCCTTCCGACAGCTCAAAGATTCTGCGGGCAATCTTCATGACCTGCAAAAAATCAGCAGAAACAGCAAACTTTTCTTCAGAATCAAATTTATTGAACCTGGTAATTTCACTTTCTCTGGAAAAAGTGGACATGCTTTTATTAATATCTTTGAGCCTTTTTTCTATTTCTCCTTTAAGCCCTTCCGTATCTTTATAAAACAGGGTCACAACCTTGATATGATAGGTTGTTCCCATGGTTTCACCTTTAATAAGGGTTTCTTTCTTTAAATTGCAGCCGGTAAATATTAAAAAGAGTATGACCGCAGCGACCGTTTTTAATGAATATTGCATTGAAAAACCAAAGGCCTCTTATTAACAGATTCTCGGAAGCTGCTCGCCTGTGAGCATATCGACCATCCTAGTTCCGCCGATTCCCGTTTCAAGAAAAACCTTTCCCGGATAACCTGTTACCACCTCGCCTATTATGCAGGCGTCTTTTCCGAATTCATCTTCCCTTACAGCTGAAAGAACATTGTCGGCTTCTTCAGGCGAAACAAAAGCGAGCAACTTACCCTCGTTTGCGATGTAAAGAGGGTCAAAACCCAGCAGTTCACAAATCCCTTTAACTTCATTTTTAACAGGTATTTTATTCTCATAAATCTTTATTCCTGAGTTAGATTTTTCGGCTATTTCATTCAGGGATGTGCCCACTCCTCCACGGGTCGGATCACGCAATACATGTACTTTTTTGCTCACGGCAAATATCCTTTCAACCATCCGGTTTAAAGGAGCAGAGTCACTTTTTATCGATGAAGTAAAGGTCATTCCTTCCCGCTGGGTTAAAACGGTTATGCCATGATCTGCAATCGTTCCGCTTAATATTATTTTATCGCCGGGAACCGCCTTATCGCATCCGACGTCAACATCGTCGGGTATGGGTCCTATTCCGGATGTATTTATGAATATTTTATCTGCAGCACCTTTCGGGACCACCTTTGTATCGCCTGTAACAACCTTGACACCGGCTTTTTCCGCAGCAGACCCCATTGACTTTATTATTTTCTCCAGATCGGATATCAAAAAACCTTCTTCAATAATCAGGCCGGCGCTCAGATACATCGGAATTCCGCCGCACATGGCAATATCGTTAACAGTCCCGTATATTGCGAGTTCTCCTATGCTGCCTCCCGGGAAAAAAATAGGATCAACGACATACGTATCTGTGGAAAAGGCGAATTTCTTTCCGCCGATATTCAATATCGCCCCGTCATTTAATTTTGAAAGCATCGGGTTATCAAAGGCAGGAAGCATCATATCGAGAGTCAATGAGTGGGATATTTTCCCGCCGCTTCCGTGATCAAGTAATATTCTGTCTGTTTTCATAATGGAAACTTCCTAATCTTCGCTGTTATACTTGTAATAAGCCGCGCATGTCCCTTCACTTGAAACCATGCATGGCCCTACGGGATCAACCGGAGTGCAGATTTTTTTATAAAGAGGGCATTCAACAGGGGTTTTAAGACCCGTAAGTATTGCACCGCAGGCGCATCCCTTCGGATCTTTTGAATCTTTTTCAATTATTTCAAAATGTTTCATAGCATCAAAATCTGCAAATTGATTCCTTATTTTAAGCCCGCTTCCGGAAATAATTCCTATTCCGCGCCATGCAACATCTGCCGGCTCAAACACATCTTTCATTATTCTGACTGCTTTTTCATTTCCTTCAAAAGAGACTGCCCTCGTGTATGCATTTCCAAGTCCCGGACTTTTATTTTCTATCTGTTCAACAAGCATCAGTATCGCCTGCAGAATATCTGATGGCTCAAAACCTGCAACTACACATGGCATTTGAAATTGATTGAAAAACTGAAGATATGCCCCGGTTCCTATTATCACGGAAACATGTCCCGGAAGAATAAACCCGTCTATTTTAATACCTTCGGTCTTCATGAGGGCAAAGAGAGCCCTGGGAACTGTTTTATGTGCGGAATAAACAAAATAGTTGTCTATATTCATATCTCTTGCGGAAAGTATGGATGCGGCGACGGTCGGCGCAGTTGTCTCAAAGCCGACACCCAGAAAGACAATTCTTTTATCAGGATTTTTTCTTGCAATTTCAATAGCATCAAAAGTCGAATAGACAATGCGGATATCTTTGCCGTCTGCCCGCTCTTTTTGCAGGGACGAACCTGTTCCGGGAACTCTCATCAAATCCCCGAAGGTTGTTATAATGGTATCCGATTTTTGTGATATTTCAATAAATGCATCTATCTCATTCTGTGCGGTAACACAAACAGGGCATCCGGGCCCCGAAAGCAGAGAGATCGTTTCCGGTATCAGTTTTCTAATGCCATTTCTGAATATAGACATGGTATGAGTACCGCAGACTTCCATCAAACGGATTTTCTTTTTACTCAGTTTAGTTATCTGTTCAACAAGTTTCCGGGAAATATCAGGATCCCTATATTCGTCTGCATGTTTTATGGTCATATATTACTCATATGATGTTATGTGTTTTATCAATTACTAGTTTGATGAATCAGTTGGAAGTCATATTTAAACGGATTTGAGATTTTTGGGAACCAGATTTTTAAATTACTTAAGCGTTAAAAATCACAAGGCTTTGAGGTCGATAGCCCCAATATTCTTGTGATTTAGCGATGCGATTTAAAAATCCCCAAAAAGCTCATTAAGAGAGCATATTAAGACTTCCAACCTGTTTTCATAAACAGGTCGCCGCAAAGCGGCATAAAATCGCTTTTTATCAAATCATCAGGATTATTCGGTACTTCCAGCAGCAATTATCGCCTGCCCCAGTGAAATTCCGCCGTCATTTGCCGGAACAAGTTTATGTGTATAAACTTTAAATCCGCTTTCTTCAAGGGCATTGATCATACCTGATAAAAGTATTGAATTCTGGAATACGCCGCCGCTTAACGCCACCCTCTCAATATCTGTATCTTTTTTTATTATGTTACACAGCTCCGTAAAAAGACGTATCAATGTTCCGTGGAATTTTCCGCCAATTACAGACGGATGAACTTCGTTATGAACATCGTCAACAATACCTTTAATAATAGGAACCGTTAAAATTTTGTAAACATTATCATCCTGTACCCAATCATAATCATAAATCTCTGCCGTATTCTCATCGGACAGCATCTCAAGCTCCATCGCCGCCTGACCTTCAAAGCATACACGGTTTCTGATTCCGATAATAGTGGAAACACCGTCAAAAAGCCTTCCCAGGCTCGATGTTTCGGGTGAATTTATTTTTTTTGAAATCATGTCAATAATGAACCTGATTTTGTCCCTGCCGGTTTCCTTTAAAACAGGAATATCCAATCCCCAGATCTCTTCACCGAAAGCATCATAAAGATAACTTGCGGCCATGCGCCACGGTTCCTTAATCGCTGCCGCGCTTCCAGGCATCGGGATATATGAAATATGGGCTGCTCTTGTAAACCGGCTTTTTTCGGCAATCAGTATCTCTCCGCCCCATATTCTGCCATCTTCTCCATATCCTGTCCCGTCAAAAGATAATCCTATAACCGGGCCGTCAATCATATTCTCAGCCATGCATCCTGCAATGTGCGCGTGATGGTGCTGCACCCTGACAACTTTAACATTTTTTTGCGAGAGAGCATATTTTGTGCTCAGGTAATCGGGATGAAGATCGCATGCCACAATTTCAGGATCGACATCGAGGATTCTCTTCATATGCCGGATGGTAAGCTCAAAGAAATCAAGAGTGGAAAGATTTTCAAGATCGCCTATATGCTGGCTTACAAACGCCTTATCATCTTTCGTAATACAGACCGTGTTTTTCAATTCGGCTCCGCATGCAAGAACAGGCTTTATATTTCTGTTCAGAAAAACAGGCTCCGGAATATATCCCCGTGAGCGCCTTATAAACCTTGTCGCTCCGGCGGTTCTTTTTATTATTGAGTCATCGCTTCTTAAATAGATATCCCTGTTGTGAGTCAGATAAAAATCGGCAATATCGGAAAATCTGCCGAAAGCATCTTCGTTGTCGATTGAAATGGGTTCTTCGCTCCTGTTTCCGCTTGTCATGACAAGGGCTGTAAAATCATGCCGCATGAGAAGATAGTGAAGAGGTGTATAAGGAAGCATTGTTCCGAAATATTTGTTTTGGGGTGATATCTCAGGGGAAAGCGGATTCGGTTCTTTCTTTTTTAATAGGACTATAGGACGCCTGTAAGATAATAGAAGAATTTCTTCCCCCGGTTCGACAAAGGCAAACCTTTTTATTCTCTCTATATCAAGCGACATTATTGCAAAGGGTTTTTCCTCTCTCAGCTTTCTTTTTCTAAGTGTGCAAACGGCTTTATCATTTTTAGCATCTGCTGCAAGATGAAAACCTCCGAGGCCTTTTATTGCAACAATATGGCCATGCTTTAAAAGTTCGGCAGCTACTTCAACCGGATTTTTACAGTCAATTATTTTCCTGTTGTTGTCATAAAGAGTTAAAAAAGGACCGCAATCATGGCAAGCATTCGGCTGGGCGTGGAATCGCCTGTTTCCCGGATCATCATATTCCGCCTGACATCTGTCGCACATTTTGAAATGCTTCATGGAAGTGTTGGGCCTGTCATAGGGAATGTCGTCAATTATGGTATATCTTGGCCCGCAGTTTGTGCAGTTTATGAAAGGATACTTGAACCTGCGATCTTTTGCATCGAAGAGTTCCTTCAGACAGTCATCACAAATGCTCACATCCGGCGAGATAAGAACTGACCGGGAAGCATCCTGCCTGCTTTTTATAATTGAAAAATCCGCAAAATTTTTTAATTTATCCGGATGGTTTGAAATAGAAGTCACCCTGGCGAGAGGTGGCCCTTTCTCTGATAGATCAAGGCAGAAGGATTCAATGTTGTCATTAACTCCTTCAACATGGATTGATACTCCTGAGGAAGTGTTTAATACTTCTCCTTTCAGGTTATGACGGTTTGCAAGCTGGTAAATAAAGGGACGGAAACCGACACCCTGCACAATGCCTTCTACCTCAATTCTTCTTGCAGTGTACTCCCTTTGCATGGAAGTCCTTTGAGACCTTTGCATACCCCCCCTATTGCCCGATTACTGTGTCAGGCTCAAATTTCAATCCTCGAAATACTTTTATGTATTCCTGTGGTTGAAATTATCGCCTTCCTTGTACTTGGTCAATATTGGATGTTCTTCAAAGGTCTCTCTTTAATGGATGGAAGGAATTGCTAAATGATCAAGCGTCCGGTTTTCCTTTTTCAGCGAAGGCAAGCGCTTCCCGGAGAACCATAAGCGTCTCCATGGCTGCCTCTTCATCTATTTTTTTTATTGCAAAACCTGCGTGCACTATCACGTATTCTCCCACTTTAGGATCTTCAAGAAGAAGCAGGCTTGCTGTTCTCTGAACACCGTCAACATCTATTATACCGATATTGTTATCAATCTTTACAATTTTTGAAGGAATGGCAAGACACATTATAAAATACTCCTCTTCTGATATGAGACTCCAAGACGGTCAAGCTCTTTTAAAACCATTCCGATCATGGGCTCAACCTTTGATCTCGTCGTAGAAGTAAGCTCAATTCCAAGAGTATTGATATCTTCAGGTTCAATACCCAGTATCACTGTCTTCGGAACCTTATCAAGCGCCTGGCACATAGTCAACGCCTCAAGAAAATCGACCTGGTGAAGCGAGTTTTTAGCCCTTATCCGGTCAGGAATGGCATCTCCTTCAAGGCGGTAAAGAGATCCTGCTTCACCTTTGTTCCTGACGGCATCCACCACAATAAGGTGATCGGCTTCTGATATTACACCCAGGAGATTCATCCCGAGAACCCCTCCGTCAACTACCGAGACATTTTCCGGAAACTCGTAAAGTTCCTCTATTTTTTCAATCACACGTATGCCGAACCCTTCATCTGTAAAAAGGATACAGCCAACTCCAAGAATCATGATCTGCTTTTGTTTCATTTCTTATCTTTCGGGTTAATTCATTTACAGCAGTTTCACAATAAATTGTAACGCTTTTTCATATAGTTTTTAAACCGGCGAATCAAGAACATGTTATTTTAAAAGGCCTGTAAAGGCAAAAAAAATCCCTTCGGTCTTCAGTACACAGCGAAAACCGAAGGGATGAATTCAAAAAACATGCTTACAGAACTTTTATATCGTAAACCTGATTTGATTCCGGATCAATTATGTGTACGCCGCATGCGATACATGGATCAAAGGAATGTACCGTGCGCAGAACTTCAAGCGGCCTCTTGGGATCGGCAACCGGTGTCCCGATAAGCGCTTCTTCAACCGGGCCCAGTTTGCCTTTTTCACATCTTGGACCAAGGTTCCATGTTGAAGGAACGACATACTGGTAATTCTTGATAACCTTGTTTTCAATATTAATCCAGTGGCCGAGAGATCCTCTTGCAACGTCATTCAGACCGACACCCATGGCGCTGTTCGGCATTTCCCACGGCGTGTAAGTAGCAGTGTCGCCGCTTTTAAGATTATCAATAAGCTCCATAACCCAGCCGGGCATTGCGTTGCCTATTGCAACTGTTTCAAGGCCTCTTGCTGCAGTCCTTCCAAGGGTGGAAAAGAGAGCCTGAACCGGAATGCCCAGTTTCTTCAGTGTGTCATCGACAAGATCCTTGATCTCTTTCTTGCCTTTTCCATAGGCAACGAGAACACGCGCAAGCGGGCCGACTTCGCAGGGCTCACCGTCATAACGCGGCGCCTTGAACCACGAGTATTTCTTGTCCGTCACGTAATCGCCATGTTTGGGCTTTGTCTCACCCTGGTAAGGATGTTTCGCGCCTCCATCCTCGTACCATCCGTGAGCTACGTGCTCCGTTACCTTTTCCTGAACCGCCATCTTCATGCCGGCGATATCTCTCTTCATTATAACGCCTCTCGGCATGAAAAGGCTGTCGGGTTCTTTATCGGTTTCCGGTAAATCTCCCCACGCGAGGAAATTAGTTGTTCCGCCTATTGCACCCCAGTCTTTATAGAATGAAGCCACTGCGAGCAGATCGGGAATATATACCTTATTTATAAATTCCTGAGTCTCTTTGGTAAGATACAGAAACTCTGCTATCCTGTCGGGTGTAAGATCAGCTACACATGTTACACCACCGACTACAAGTGACTGCAGATGCGGATTCTTTCCTCCGAAAACAGCATGCATTCTGGCTGATTTTGCCTGGAGTTTCAGCGCTTCAATATAATGGGCTGTCGCCATCAGGTTTGCTTCGGGCGGAAGCTTGTAGGCAGGATGCCCCCAGTATGCATTGTTGAAAGGGCCAAGCTGTCCGCTGTCAACAAAAGTTTTAACCCTCTGCTGGACTTCCTTGAAATATACCGCCCCACCCCATGGCGCATTGCTGACATTATCGGCCAGAGCGGCTGTTTTGGCTGGATCGGCGCTGAGCGCGCTAACTATATCGACCCAGTCAAGCGCGTGGAGATGATAAAAATGAACGATGTGGTCGTGCTGGAATTGCGCGCCGTGGAGAAGATTTCTAATTATGCGCGCGTTTTTAGGAATTTTTACCTTTACTGCATCTTCGACTGCCCTCACCGAGGACAGAGCATGTGTGTACGTTCAGACCCCGCAGGATCGTTGAACAAAATGCTGGGCATCGCGGGGGTCGCGTCCCTGGAGAATCATCTCAATGCCCCTGAACATCTGGCCTGAACTCCAGGCATTGACTACTTTGCCTCCGGCCACTTCGACTTCGATTCGAAGGTGACCTTCTATTCTGGTAATCGGATCTATTGTAATTCTTTCACCCATATTATCTCCTCCCTTTTTTTCTAAAAAGGATTGTTAATTAAAAATGATAAAACCAGCTTTTACATTTCCTGATAGAACGGGCTCATCTTGTCCCAGAAATTCGGTTCGCTGCAGCCCAGGCAGGGATGTCCTGCTTCGACAGGCCAGCTTGTACCGTCGTTGAATTTTGCTGTCGGGCAGTTGTTGTATGTCTCAGGACCTCTGCATCCCATCTTGTATAGGCAATAACCCATTGCTGCCTCTTTGGAACCAAACTGGGTTACAAACTCTGCGTTTTCAAAATGGGATCTTCTAGGACATTGATCGTGAATTGTTTTTCCATAGGCAAATTGAGGTCTTCCAAGATTATCGAGAGCAGGAAGCTTGCCAAGGAGGAGATAGCTGACTATTGTGCCGACGAGGTTGACTGGGTTCGGGGGGCATCCGGGTATGTTGAGAGTCTTGATGCCAATTGCTTCGCCAACCCCTTTATATCCGCCCGGATTCGGCTTTGCAGCCTGAACACCGCCAAAAGATGAGCATGTTCCGTAACAAATAACTGCCGCCGCTTTTGGGCATACTTCTTTGGCAATCTGGAGGAAAGTTTTCCCGCCGATTTTTCCGTATGCTCCGTCATATTTTGTGGCTACACCGCCTTCGACCACGCATACGAATTTCCCTTCGTACTTCTTGACTGCATTGTGGAGATTCTCTTCAGCCTGTCTGCCGGCAGCTGCCATGATTGTTTCATGATATTCTATTGAAAGAATCTCAAGAACAAGCTGGTCAATCCCCGGATACACCGATCTCAATAAAGATTCCGTGCACCCTGTGCATTCCGCAAACTGGAGCCATACAACAGGCGGACGCTGCACCGGAGCTGCAAAAACCTCAGCTACCTTGGGAATAAACGATGACGAAAGTCCCATTGTTGCAGTGAGGAATGTACAGTACCTCATGAAGTCTCTTCTTGAGACTCCTTTCTTCTCTAATTTTTCAAAAAAATCCCTTTCCTTTTCCATCGGCACCTCCTCTGATGCTGTTAAGGTCCTTATTAAATTGATAATTAACCCCAAGGCCAACTCAAAGATCTAAAATGAATTTTATTTGTTAGTTAAATTTAATTCATTGCTCATTGTGAGATTCATACTCTATTGCAAAAAATAAGTCAATTAAATTTATGCCATTAAATTTATGCCATCGCAGGAAATACAAAATTCTGTCACTCCTGTGAAAACGGAAGTTCAATACAATTTGAAAGAATTCTCTGCGGGGGATTTCCATTGGAATGAAAAAAAAAATAATGGCTTTTTAGAAAAGAATCAAATATTGCGCTTAATAATTTATGAATACGATATATCTGGTTACTTATAAAAATTACAACTATGTTTTTATTTAAAATCAAAGGTCTTCTTCATTATCTACAAATTCATCTTCAGCAATTTTTATGCTTGTTTTCAGCTTGTCCATCGAGCCTTTTCCCTCATAATTTTCCTCGAAGCTTTCTTCAAAGATTTCATCAATTTCTTCGGACTCGCTTTCGATGGTATCATCGGTCAGCAATTCTATCGGTTCTTTAGCCAGATGCTCGATATCATCAATATATATTTCTACCGGCTGAGGTTTTCCGGAAGCATAAACAGCAATTACAGCATCCGATATTTTATCAGCCTGCAAAATCGGAGGATAAAAATTATTCGTTCTGAGAGCTGCTATCAGAACTTCCTTACCGCCTGAAATAGCCTGCTTAACATCGGAATCTCCATATGTTTCCTCGCATAGCAGCGAATATATTTCTTTATCAAGCTCCGCATATTCCCTTATAATGAGTTTTTTATTTTCATCATCTTTTATAATAGCATATTTTTGTTTCATTTTTTATCCCCTTCAAACAAAATAATTCTTAAACACTTAAAAATTTAGGCTATCATAGAAACCATAAAATATTATAAATGTCAACCAATTAAATTTGCTTAACATATTGTCCGGCTGCAAGGTCTTCTTATTTTTTTTATTTTGCCTGCTGCCCGGGTTCAAAATGTTTGAACATATAAGGCTTTATTATAATGAGCGCTCTGAAGATGTCAATTTTCTTGACCAAAAAGTTATTAAATGTTAGAGAGGACACCTTCAACATGGAGGGATGTCCGAGTGGTTTAAGGAGGCGGTCTTGAAAACCGTTGAGCTTAACGGCTCCGTGGGTTCGAATCCTACTCCCTCCGCCATCAATATCCGGAGAGATTGCCGAGAGGCCGAAGGCGCTCGCCTGCTAAGCGAGTGTGGGGCGAAAGTTCCACCCAGGGTTCGAATCCCTGTCTCTCCGCCAGTTATTAACATATTCTTGTTTCTGTATTTGCTACTATTAACCTTGACAGCTCTTATAATTATTCCATTTCACACGGAATCAGGAAAATTCCATTTATTTTCATATAACAACTTGTAAAGATACAAAACAATGGGTATAGAACAAACGTAATTCAGCCCTGAGCAGTTATGTTCTCAAAAATATATAATATAAGGCTGTTAAAGCATATTTATAAGGAATCTTTAAGAGAAGTTAGGAACACATCTTGAGAGGATACACAAATTGATACAAATGAAGAAACAATTCACCGAAGAGGTGATTCTCTTTATAAGCATATTAAAGTGGTTTGCATTGGCAACACTCATAGGCACAATT
>JAWOHP010000132.1:0-29241 GCA_046485065.1 Desulfobacterales bacterium
CGAGCCCATAAATTATGGCGATGTAGCTCAGATGGTCAGAGCATGCGGCTCATATCCGCAGTGTCCGGGGTTCAAATCCCTGCATCGCCACCATTTTTTATATGACAGGTCCTCTTATCACAACAAAAGAGGGGGCCTGTTTCTTTTTTGAAGGCACCATAAAAAAACATTATTGAAAAAAATGATTGTAATGGCAAAGAGTTTGTTTTATTTTTGCCTTCAAGCGCATCGGGATGTTTGAAGAATATTAAATTTTATCCGGGTTCAGGAAAGGCGATAATCTTAACCGGATAAAAAGGTGATTTTGGCCATGTTATCAGGTTTCGAAAAAATCGTTGAAGAAAGAATTCAAGATGCCCTGCGCAAAGGGGAGTTTGACAATCTGCCCGGAGCCGGAAAGCCGCTTGAATTTGAAGATTCCAGCTCTATCGCAGAAGATCTCCGGCTTGCCTACAAGATATTGAAAAATGCCGACTGTCTTCCGCCCGAGATCGAGTTAAAAAAAGAAATTCATAAAACAGAAGATCTGCTTGCCTGCATGGAAGATACTGCCGATAAATACAGGACAATGAAGAAACTGAATTACCTTATTATGAAGTTGAATCTTTTGCGAAACACTTCCGTCATGTTTGAGGAACCCGAGCGTTATACAGAAAAACTGGTTGAGCGTTTCGGGAGCAAAGAGTTATCCGAAGAAAAAAAATAGTTCCATCCTGATTGTAAACCACCGAATATCTGACTTAAAATGACGAAACAGATTTATGACATTTAATAGATTCCATTAATGTAAAAAGGATTATGATGCCATGCAAAAAATTACTGTTGCGCTTATTTCGGGTGGCGTGTCGTCTGAAAGAGAGGTATCCCGGAAAAGCGGTGATCAGGTTAATGATGCCCTCGATAAGACAAAATACAATGTCGTCAGGTATGATCCCAAAACAGACCTGTTGCGTCTTGTATCCGATTCACCGGGAATAGATGCCGCATTGATAATACTTCACGGCCAGTACGGGGAAGACGGAACTGTCCAGGGACTCCTTGACCTTCTCAACATTCCCTACCAGGGGTCGGGTGTTCTCGGAAGCGCGATTTCAATGAACAAAATCGCTTCGAAGCAACTTTATGAACAATCCGGTCTTCCGGTTCCTCCATATCTGGTAATAAAAAAAGGAGATCCGGTCAAATCCGCAACCTGCATCAAAATGCTTGGCATGCCGCTTGTTATAAAGCCTGTTTCGGGCGGGTCGAGTATAGGCGTATCGATTGTCAGATCAGAAGAGTCATTCAGGGAAGCCCTGAAGACCGCGTTTGCTCACGATAATACAGTACTGATAGAATCCTTTATTGACGGTATTGAAATTACGGGCGGAGTCATAGGAAACGAAAAGCTTAAGGCTTTGCCGATTATTGAAATAATACCGGATAAGAAATTCGAGTTTTTTGATTACACGGCAAAATACACGACCGGCGCATCAAAGGAGATATGCCCGGCGCGAATTGATGAGGCGCTTTCTTTGAAAGCACAGACATTTGCCAAGATGGCACACAAGGCGCTTTTTTGCAGGGGATACAGCAGGACGGATATGATTCTGGCCGGCAAGGATATTTTTGTTTTAGAAACAAACACCATTCCGGGAATGACTGCCAACAGCCTTTTGCCAAAAGCGGCTCAGACCGCCGGGATGTCTTTTGGTGAGCTTCTTGACAGGCTTATTGAACTCAGCATGGAGGGGCGCAGGAAGAAGAAGACCAAAAAGGCAGGAAAATGATAATAACCAGCACGAAAGAACTGATGGCAAGGTATGATGAAGTGGGGCAGGGCGATATATTTGCCGGAAAACTTGGTGCAGGCGAGCTGAAGAGTTTTTTGTTTGTTGATCTTCTTGAAAGGGGCGTATGCTGTGTTCCGTCACCTCTTTCGCAGATAATAAGCGGTTCAAAGGTAATCCAGGCGCTTTTTTTAAACAAGTGGATGCTTCCGAATACCCTCGTTATTTCAAGAAGAAAGAACCTCTTAGACGCTATAACCCGGTACAACAGTCTGGGAATAAAATCTGTTATTACAAAAGAAGACCGGATGCATTGCGGATTCGGAATAAGAAAATGGGACTCTGCTGAAACCCTGTATAGCTTCGTATCGATGTCGGAATCATCATATCCATTTATTCTGCAGCCATTCATGGAAAATTTTACGGATATTCGTGTCGTAGTGGCGGGAGATTATATCGAGGCGTACACAAGGCATAATCCGGATAACTTCAGGATGAATATGGCTGCTGGCGGTTCAAGCAACCCCTTTCTCCTTGATGCAGAGAAAGAGAAGTTATGCCGGGCTGTCATGGACCGGGGAGGGTTTCCTTTTGCCCATATTGACCTTCTTATTGATTCTGATGGAAACTGTTATCTTTCTGAAATCGCGTTAAACGGCGGAATAAAGGGCGCCCGAATAGACAGAGAGGAGCTTGAGCAAAAGAAACAAGAGATTACGGACAGACTGGTCGGGGAATATAAAGGGCAGTGAAAAGTGAATAGTGAAAAGTGGATAGTGAATAGGCGTGAGGCGCAAGGCAATAGAAGTGGAAAGTTTTTTCACTTGAACCCTTGAACCCTCGAATCCTTGACTCCTCTATTTTATTCGATGTACGAAGCACGATCAACGAACCACTTCAAACAGGAGGCTTTTATGAAAATACTGGTTGTCGGAAGCGGTGGGAGAGAACATGCGCTTATCTGGAAAATAGCGCAAAGCATGAAAGTGAAAAAGATCTTTTGCGCGCCGGGGAATGCTGGTATTTCCGGTCTGGCTGAATGCGTTCCGATCGGGTCCGATGATATCGGAAAGCTGCTTGAGTTTGCAAAAAAAGAGAAGATCGGACTTACTGTTGTAGGCCCTGAAGCCCCTCTTTCAATAGGAATAGTGGATCTTTTTGAAAAAGAGGGTTTAAAAATTTTCGGAGCTTCAAGGAAGGCCGCCGAGATTGAGTCGAGTAAATCCTTTGCAAAGTCGCTCATGATAAAATACGGAATTCCGACTGCAGCCGGAAGAGAGTTTACAAACTACGGGAAAGCGGAAACCTACATTCGCAAAACAGGCGCCCCTCTGGTAGTAAAGGCTGACGGGCTTGCGGCCGGAAAAGGAGTCATCGTTTGCGCAACAGAGAAGGAAGCAATTGATGCCCTTAACAGCATACTTGTTAAACGCGAGTTCGGAGACGCCGGAAACAAGGTTGTCATTGAGGAGTGCCTTGTCGGAGAAGAAGCCTCATTCCTCGCCTTTACGGATGGAAAAAGCCTCCTTCCGCTTCCTTCTTCTCAGGATCACAAGCCCGTATTCGACAACGATAAAGGACTAAACACCGGTGGGATGGGAGCCTATTCCCCAGCTCCCGTGGTCGACAGATATCTCCATAAGCGGATAATGGAGGAGGTCATGATTCCTGCCGTACGCGGAATGGCGGCAGAAGGAAGGCCGTACAAGGGAGTATTGTACGCCGGATTGATGATAGACAGGGATAAAATCAAGGTTCTCGAATTCAATGGCCGTTTCGGGGATCCGGAGGCCCAGCCTCTGCTTATCCGCATGAAAAATGATATTGTTCCGATAATGGAGGCCGTAATAGAGGAAAGGCTTCATGAGTGCAAACTTGATATCGATGACAGGGCATCGGTTTGTGTCGTAATGGCATCGGGAGGATATCCCGGCCCATACAAAAAAGGAATACCGATAAAGGGTCTTAAAGAGGCTGCCCGGGTAAGGGATGTTGTTGTATTTCATGCCGGCACGGCCATGAAGAACGGAGCAGTTGTCACAAACGGAGGGCGGGTGCTCGGAGTCACAGCTCTTGGAAATACGGTAACCGATGCGATAAAAAGAGCTTACCAGGCTGTTTCAAAAATAAAGTGGGATGGGGCTCATTATCGCAGCGATATAGGGCAGAAGGCTGTGAACCGCAATGCAGTTATTCCCAAAGTGGGGATTATCATGGGAAGTGATTCCGATTACGGAGTTATGGAAGAAGCCGTTGCCGTTTTAAAGAAGTTTGATGTTCCGTTTGAAATTACCGTGGCATCGGCCCACAGGAGCCCCGGAAGAGCTGCAAGGATAGCGGAAACGGCAAGGGAGCGTGGAATGAAGGTAATTATTGCGGGCGCAGGCCATGCTGCGCATCTCGCCGGTGTGATAGCAGCGCATACTTCTCTTCCGGTGATAGGGGTCCCCATTGACTCTTCATCTCTTCTGGGATTTGATTCCCTTTTGTCAACCGTGCAGATGCCTCCGGGTATACCTGTAGCCACGGTCGCAATAGGTAAGCCCGGCGCAAGAAACGCGGGAATACTGGCTGTTCAGATTCTCGGAGTGTCAGATCCGGGTCTTGCCGGCATGCTGGATGACTTCAAAAAGGAAATGGCGTTACAGGTTGATAGAAAGGCAAAAAAAATTGAATATTTCGGATAAAACAGTAAAAATTGATCCATTAACGCCCGAACATGATCTGATAGTTAAAGCTGCGTCGGTCATCAGGAACGGCGGGGTTGTTCTGTTTCCGACCAGGAACCTTTACGGGCTGGCTGCCGATGCTTATAGCGAAGAGGCTGTTGAAAGAATTTACAGAATAAAAGGGCGTTCAGCCGAAAACCCCCTGCTCGTGCTGGTTGACAGTTACATGATGCTGTCATGCATTGTGCGAAATATTCCCCTGATGGCTCAGAAAATTATGCAGACATTCTGGCCGGGAGGAATTACAATCGTATTCGAAGCAAATGAAAGTCTCCCCGCAAATCTTACTGCGGGCACCGGTAAAATTGGTATCCGCAGGCCGGGCCATCCTGCTGCTCTGGCTCTTGTCAGGGCTGTCGGCGGACCAATAACAGGAACCAGCGCAAATACTTCGGGAAGTTCAGGCTGCTTTCGTGTTTCCGACATTGATCCTGACGTGACTGATCAGGTTGATATGATAATTGATGCCGGAGATCTTAAAGGCGGCAATGGTTCAACGGTGATAGATGTTACGGAGGATCCCCCGGTTCTGATAAGAGAAGGCGACATTTCAATAAATGAGATCAATAAAAAGCTCGGCATTGATATTTCCCCGAATAACGGTAAAAGAATCTCCGCGAAACTGAACGAAACAAAAACAATATACAAGGGAAGGGTTTTTAGCCTTGCTTCCGACAATATAACCCTCCCGAACGGGTTTGTAACCGAAATCGATATAATACGCCATCCCGGCGCATCGGCAATGGTTCCCATGCCGGACAAAAATACTGTATTGCTGATAAAACAGTACCGGTATGCGGCAGGGGATTTCATATGGGAGATACCGGCCGGGACTCTGAATCCCGGAGAGTCTCCCCTTGAGTGTGCAAAAAGAGAGCTGATTGAGGAGACGGGTTACAGTGCAGGCAAACTGGAAAAATTAACCGAGATTGTTCCTGTTCCGGGATATTCCGACGAGCGTATTCATATTTTTCTTGCGACAGATCTTTTAAAGTCAGTCCAGAATCTCGACCGGGATGAAATGCTGAATGTCCATGAAGTCAAAATGGAAGCCGCCCTTGAAATGATTGCAAAGGGTGAAATTATTGACGCCAAGACTATCTCGGGACTATATCTTGCATCACTCAGGACGGCTTCGTAAAAGGTCAAAATATGCTCACTTAATGAGCTTTTTGGGGATTTTTAAATCACTTCGCTAAATCGCAAGAATTATTCGCCTGCGGCGGATCAAAGCCTTGTGATTTTTAACGCTCATTCTTTAAAAATCTGTTTCCCAATAATCTCAAATCCGTTCGCATATGACCTTTTACGAAGCCGTCAATCTTGTTGACAACTATATGCGGTATTGTCTATAAAACCTGACATGCCGGAGTGGTGAAACTGGTAGACGCAGAGGACTCAAAATCCTCCGTTCGCAAGGACATGTCGGTTCAATTCCGACCTCCGGCACCACCTTCTTTTTTTCAGACACACATTCAGCGCTGTTTGAGTGATACGTTAACACCTGTCTACCTGTTGATCCTGACAGAAAATATTCGTTAATCAAAAACTTATCCGACAGAATTTACAAGCCCGCCCTTCCAGGTTTATAGATTCTGTTTTAATTCGCTCGTTAACCCAGCGGAAAACATCGGGGAATGCGCTCTCTATTTCGTTTCCAATTCGGAAATAGGCAATTTGGGGCAAGCTCAAGGAAATCAAGGGATTGCGCTTAAGACATGCATATGGTATGTCGCACAAGAAATCCCGATGATTGACGAGGAGATCGCCCCAAAGGGTTATTTCTGGATGGAAACTGATTATTTTTATTGAAAACCGGCGTATTTGAGTATATTCAGAATCTTCCATTTTATTATCTGGTTTTCTTGTCAGGTAGGTGTTTTTTTCTTGATTATGAATTTAAGGACATGTAAAAGAGCCGCTTCTTATGATTTAGTTCAATACAATTTAATACAAAGGGGGGACAAAACATGTATGTGCCAAGATATATGTTTTTTACCAAAGGGGTTGGAGTAAACAAGGAAAAACTGTCTTCCTTTGAAAATGCTCTCCGTGAGGCGCGCATAGCGCACCTAAACATTGTTACCGTTTCTTCTATTTTCCCGCCGCATTGCAAAATAATAGATATCGAAACCGGACTTGCCAAGCTTGAAGCTGGAGAAATAACACATTGCGTCATGGCTCGTGAACAGATAAATGAGCCTGGACGAAGAATTGTAGCAAGCATCGGCCTTGCACTGCCTTCCGAACCCGGACGGTACGGCTACCTTTCGGAACACCATGGTTTCGGTCAGACCGAACTGGAAGCAGGCGAATATGCGGAAGACCTTGCCGCATCGATGCTTGCAAACACTCTCGGCATAGAATTTGATCCGAACAAGGACTATGATGAACGGCGTGAAGTTTACAAGATGAGTGAAAAAATAGTTGAATCCCAGCATACAAGCCAGGGAGCTCTCGGAGCAGAAGGAAGCCTCTGGACTACGGTTATTGCCGCGGCAATTTTTGTTAAATGACGGCTTCGTAAAAAGTCATTCTGCTGTGTTGCGCTTCATCTTTCGTCATTGCACGTACTTCTACGTACGCTTCATTCCTCAAGATTCGCGCGCCTTGCATACTGATCTTTTTACTTTGCCGTCTGAAATTTTGACTTTTTACAGGACCGCCAATATGAGAACGTTGCATAACATCTAATTTTGATGTGTCTATCAGAACACTAGATATTCAAAGATCTCAATATATGACTAGAAAAAAACTTATACAATTTGGCGATGCCGAAATACCGGCGGCAGGACTTGATGATGCCGGGATAGTCATATTGCCGCTTTGCTATGAAAATGCCCCTTCTTACGGCACGGGGAGTAAGGAAGGACCGCTCCACATTCTGACGGCATCCACCCAACTTGAAAGCATTGATGAGGAGACATTAACCAACTGGGGAGAGGCAGGCATTCACACACTTACTCCTCTTGTCCCTTCTGGTGACCCCGGGAAAGCTGTCAATGAAATGAAAAGGGCGGCTGCGGCTGTCCTTGAAAAAAACAAGTTCCTTTTATCCCTCGGAGGAGACCATGCCATTTCAATAGGACCCATAATGGCAGCTGCCGAAATTTATCCTGATTTAGGAGTGCTCCAGATTGATGCACATCTTGATTTAAGGGACATATGGAACGGAAGCAGATATAACCATGCTTGTGTCATGCGCAGGGTTGTCGAAGATTTTAAACTTCCGGTTGCGCAGGTTGGAATAAGGTCTTTCTCTCCCGAAGAGTCGGAGTATGTCAGGAGGAATAAATTAAAGCCCTTTTACGCTCACACCATTGATCCTTCGGACGATTACTGGAGAAGAAAAGTTGTTCATTCCCTTCCGGAAAAAGTTTATATTACCATCGATCTTGACGGTCTAGACCCGTCAGTCCTGCCGGGAACAGGAACTCCCGAACCGGGAGGCCTATCATACAGGCAGCTTATCAAGCTGATAAAAGCAGTGGGAAAAGAGAAAAAGGTAATCGCCGCAGACATTAATGAGTTGGCAAAGATAGAGGGCTCCCAGGTTTCAGAATATACCGCAGCTAAGATTGCCACCAAGATATTTGTTCACTGCCTATAAATGACGGCTTCTTAAAAAGTCATTCTGCTATGTTGCGCTTCATCTTTCGTCATTGCAGCGTACCAGAAAGTACGCTTCATTCCTCAAGATTCGCGCGCCTTGCATAATGAGCTTTTTACTTTGCCGTCTGAATTTTGTTTATTTACGAGCCCATCATAAGTAATCGACCCACTCCAGGATGTAATTTCCATCAATATCAGTCAATCTCAGATTGCCTTCGTTGACTTCGTAATTCAGAACAGACAGTATTTCATCGCTTGAATACTTAACTGAACCAGCCATCTTTTCAGCAAGCAGGCCAAGTGCTTCTGACTTTGAAGCAACAGTTCTATATTCAAGGAAACCCTTCTCTTCAACAACCCTTCCCATCATCAAATCATAAATAAGAACAACACGCTCAAGGTTGACAAGCGGCCAGGCCTCTTCTTCCGAAGCCTCTTCGTTTTTAATACGCTCCTTGATATATCCGAGCCATCCGTTGAACCTGTTTTCCCACTCAATAACGATTTCATCCAGCATCTTCCTTGTAACCGAAGATGTCTCGACTATCGCCCTGTTTGCGTGGTAATCCCTCCAGTCATCAGAAAGGAACCTTATATCAAATTTCTCTTTTTCCTCCCTGACTTCAGTTCCCGGAAAGGGCGCCAGGAGATGAAACCCGTGACTTACTCCCATGCTTTTCAGCTTTTCCCCGAAATCCACGGTCTCCTTCAGTGTTTCGGGCGTTTCACCCGGAAGACCCAGTATGAAAGAAGCATGAGGGCTTACCCCGGCTTCATTGCACATATTTACAGCATTAATAACCTGCTCGGGAGTAATTCCTTTTCTTATTCTTTTTAAGATCTCTCTGTTTCCTGATTCAACGCCAAAGCTCACTGTATGGCATCCTGCCTTTCTCATCCGTTCCAAAACCTTTACAGAAACCGTATCGACTCTTGCAAAAGAGGTCCATTTTATCACAAGGCCTCTTTTTATTATTTCATCGCATACCTTAAGACAGTGGTTCTCATTTGAGGTAAAGAGATCGTCCGCAACATTTATCTGTCTGAAGCCAAAAGCCGCGAGTTGCTCCATCTCATCAGCAACCTTTTGCGGATTTCTGTACCTGACTTTAGCGCCGACCATTTTTCTTCCAACGCAGAATATGCATTTGAAAGGACACCCACGGCTGGTTGTCATGCTAACAGGCATCCCAAGCGCCCTGTATCTCCCGAGAGGAAGAAGGTGTCTTGCAGGAAAAGGAAGCAAGTCGACATTAATATGTGATTTCCTTAATCCCGTATTGGTAATGCCGGACTTTACGCGAAAAGCTATACCTTCTATTCCTGAAGTATCCGATCCGGATTCAATGGCTCTTGCAAGTTCGACAACCGTCTCTTCCCCTTCGCCCAGAACGACAAAATCTATCTCGGGATAAGCCGCCAATGTTTCTTCCGCGCAAAAGGTCACGTGGGGACCGCCCATGACAGTAAGTATAGATGTATCGATGCTTTTTACATCTTTTATTACATCCATCGCATTGTCGAAGGTCATTGTGACTGCCGTTGTCCCAACAATCCGGGGTGCAAAATTCTTTATGACCGACTCCAGAAGAAGCTTGCTGTAAGGAAATACAACGAGGTCAAGGATCTTAACCTCTGCTCCTTCGCGTTCGAGGGCTGCCGCAATATAAGCAAGCCCGAGAGGAGGAGAGGGTGTTTCTGAGATTGAATAATATGGATTTATTATTAGAAAACGCATAATGCCGCTGATATATTGAGAGCTTCACATAACATCCAGTTTATTGTCATGTCGGGTATGGGTTCGCATGCAATTCGCATGAATAAGACCATGCCCTTCGTCAAAGGCGCCATATCCGCATCCATTATATCCGGACAGCCCCAATGGATAAACGGTCACGAAGCCGTTGACAGTATCCGCCTGTAAAATCTTTTGTAGTCTGTCAGGAGGCGTCTCGAAGGCTCGTAGCAAATTTCATGCGGATTGTATGCGAACCCATACTCCGACATGAATATTACAGGATGTACAACGCTCTCATATTAAAGAAAAAAAGGGGACCCGAAAAATCCGGATCCCCTGAAGTAATATACAAATAATACTAGAAAAGACCGCTGACTTTGCCTGTATTTACATCAACATCTATTCTTCTGAAAGCCGGGTTGGAGCTTGTTCCCGGCATAAGGCTTATGGTTCCGGCACACGGGCAGAGGAACTTTGCGCCTGAATAGATCAGAACGTCACGAATAGGAAGAGTCCAGCCTTTGGGAACGCCTTTTAATACCGGGTCATGTGTCAGGCTCAAATGAGTCTTAACCATCATGGTCGAAAAATCGGCATACTTGGGATCGCTCTCAAGCATTTTTGCTTTTGCTTCGGCATCCGGAGTCCAGGATACGCCGTCGGCCCCGTAAACTTCTTTCGCTATAAGAGCTACTCTGTCGCGGAGCTTCATTTCAAGAGGATAGAGGAATTTGAATTCATTCTTTTCATTACAGGCTTCAATAACCGCATCGGCCAGTTCAAGAGCGCCTTCGCCGCCTTTTTCCCAGTGCTTGGATTCGGCGCAACGCGCGCCTGCTGCTTCTGCAGCCTTTTTAACTATGGCTACTTCGGCATCGGTGTCGGTATAGAATCTGTTCACGCAGACAACCGGGTTGATACCGGCCTTGCGGATGACGCCTATCATGTGAACCATATTCTCGACGCCTTTTTCCACCAGTCCGAGATTCTCTTTTGTGTACGCGTCATCAAGGGCTTTACCGGCAACAACTTTTGGGCCGCCTCCGTGCATCTTGAGCGCGCGGATGGTTGATGTCAGTACGGATACGTGAGGCTTGAGACCGCTGTTACGGCATTTTACGTTCCAGAATTTCTCAAAACCGATATCTGCCGCAAAACCGCTCTCTGTTACCTGGTAATCAAACATCTTGAGACCCATGCGGTCTGAAATGATGGATGACTGCCCGACAGCGATGTTGGCAAATGGTCCTGCATGAATCATGCAGGGCTGATACTCTGCAGTGCTTAGTAGGGTCGGATTGATTGTATTGCGCATAAAAGCTGTCATCGCGTTGCCGACTTCAAGGTCACCGGTTGTGACGGGTTTTCCGCTCTTATCGAAAGCGACCGTAATTTCGTTAAGACGTTTTTTGAGGTCTGCAAGATCCCTTATTATTGAAAGGATCGCCATACATTCCGAACCAACGGCAATTCCAAACTTGGACTGCATCATAAAACCGTCCGTTCTTCCGCCGATTCCGATTATGATATTCCTCAGTGACTGGGCGCAGAAATCCATGATCCATCCCATTTCAACGCGTGTAGGATCGATATCGAGGCGGCGCATCTTGGTGAGTCTCGCAAGCTGCTCATCATTGTAATTTCTTTCATGCTGCATGCGGGATGTCATAGCAACCATCGCGAGGTTGTGCGCATTCATGATGTCATTGATATCGCCTGTCAAGCCGAGGGAAAACTCGGTCATGGGAATTATAAGAGCATTACCGCCGCCCGCCGCTGTTCCCTTTACGTTCATAGTGGGTCCGCCGGAAGGCTGCCTTAAGGCGCCGCCGACGTTTTTGCCTCGTTTTCCGAGACCTTCCATGAGACCGACCGAGGTCGTGCTTTTACCTTCACCAAGAGGCGTAGGTGTAATGGCAGTAACCTCAATATACTTGCCGTCCGGTTTCTTCTCAAGGCGGTTCATAATTTTAAGAAAATCGAGCTTCGCGAGCCTGCCCATTGGAAGGACTTCATCGGGCATAAGGCCCAGTTTTTCTCTCCACTGCTCCGGTGACGGCATGTTTGCTTCCGCTGCTTCGGAAATCTGCCAGTCAGCCATTTTTACCGCATCATAAGCCATCTGTCGAATCCTCCTTAGTTGTTGATTGTTTACACATATGGGAAAAAACATGGCCTGTCTTTTCCTGTTATCGCTGCCTGTATCCGCTTCAAATCAAACAAAATCGAAAAGAGTCATTTTCCAATGTCTGTTTAAAAAACGAATAGCTTTTAAATTTAAGGGGTTGTTCTATACCGCAGGATACAAAATAATCGTCACTTATCATGGACTTTAAGTGTTGGCAAGAATTATGTGTTTAAAAAGGCTTATTAAGTACGCTGAAGGACACCGAGTGTCTTCGTCATCGGAAGCTCTTTGAAAAGATTCGATTCAAGGGCATTATTATACACATGGTATGGAGCCTGTCCGCCTTTGGCAGGATCAGAAAAAATATCATGAATCAGAAGGTAGCCGCCGGAAACTATATGTTTCGCCCAGCAATTGTAATCCATCAGTGCCGTTTCATATGAATGCCCCCCGTCGATAAAAACGAGATAAAGAGGCGAAGCCCACATGCGCGCTGCAACATCGGACCTTGCTACAACCGGAACTACGGTCTCTTCAAGATCCGCTTTTTCGAGAGTTTTTCTGAATTTTTCCAGGGTATTAATTCTCCACGAAACATAATCAAAAAGCCCGGGATCAAAATATTCCTCTCCGGGCTGCTGCTCTTCCGAACCCCTGTGATGGTCTACGGAAAACAGAATCCCGTTTTTCTCCCTGCATGCCGTCCCGAGATAGATTGCCGATTTACCGCAATAGCTTCCTATTTCAAGGCATGGTCCCATCCCGGCAACCGAAAGAGCCGTATCATAAAGACGCATGCCCTCTTCGGGGTCAATAAAACCCTTAACGTTTTCAATCATCCCATCATCAAATCTAAACATTCACTCGATCCCATGTGATTCGTCGTTCGTGGTTCGTGGTTCGTTGATCGTGGGTCGTGGTTCGATTCACGATCTGCGATTCACGATCCACTATTCAATATTCACTGTTCACTATTCACTTTATATCATCATATCCCCTTACAAGAACTTCCCTCGGCTTAACCCCGTCCGACGGCCCGACAACCCCCTCTTTTTCCATTACCTCTATTATGCGTGCAGCCCTGTTATATCCTATACGCAAATGCCTCTGTATCATGGATATTGACGCCTGCCTGGTTCTGGTAACGAGGGCCAGGGCATCATCATATCTTTCATCGTGTTCTGCCGAATCGGCATCGGACTGTTCAATCGACCGCGTTTCAGTTATCTTTTCGTCATACTCCGGCTTTTTCTGTTTTTTCAGAAATTCTGTAATTCTTGTTATTTCAGCTTCGGATATAAATGCGCCGTGTATCCGCTGCATTCTTGCCGTGCCGGGAGGCAAGAAAAGCATATCCCCGTTTCCAAGCAGATTCTCAGCTCCATTTGCATCCAGTATGGTTCGCGAGTCGGTTTTGGAAGAGACCTGAAAGGAAAGACGGGTCGGAAAATTGGCCTTTATAATACCTGTCAGCACATCTACGGAAGGCCTTTGTGTTGCAAGGATCAGGTGGATACCGGCAGCACGCGCCATTTGGGCAAGGCGGGTCAGAGAAACTTCAACATCCCGTGAAGCCACCATCATCATATCCGCAAGCTCGTCGATGATAATAACTATAAGGGGCAGTTTTTCGAGAACCTCGCCCTTTTCATTTTTTGCCCCTTTTGCGGTTTTCTGCTGATACTGGTTTATATTTCTTGCCTTGTTTTCCGATAGAATCAAGTACCTTCTCTCCATTTCATGCACGGCCCAGAAGAGCGCATTCGTGGCTTTTTTTGCGTCCGTAACCACCGGAGAAATAAGATGCGGGATTCCGTCGTACATTGCCAGCTCTATCCTTTTGGGATCAACCATAAGAAGTTTTACTTCATCCGGAGTAGCCTTGTAAAGAAGGCTGCATATCATCGTGTTCAACGCGACGCTTTTCCCGGAACCGGTTGCTCCCGCTATGAGCAGATGCGGCATTTTATCGAGCTCAGCCACGACAGGATTTCCCACGATATCCTTGCCTAAGCAGATTGTAAGCTTTGATTTGGACTTTTCAAAAGCCGCCGATACGACGACCTCCTTGAATCCGACTATTTCCCTGTCTGTGTTGGGAATTTCAATGCCGATTACCGCCTTTCCCGGAATAGGGGCTTCCATCCTTATGCTTGTTGCCCGGAGAGCAAGCGACAGATCATCCGTGAGATTAACGATCTTGTTTATCTTTACCCCCGGGGCAGGTTCATATTCAAAAGTCGTTATAACCGGTCCCGGTATAACTGCCGCCACCCGCCCGTTAACTCCAAAATCTTCAAGTTTCTTCTCGAGAAGCTTTGACTGCATTTTTAGGTTTTCATTATCGAAACTGGCCGGCCTGGCACGAGGTTCATCAAGAAAATTTACGGATGGCAACCTGAAATCTGTTTCGGCACGCATGAACTCGAATACTTCCTGCTTCGGAGCGGGCGCTTCCTTGACAGGTTTTGTTATTGCCGCTTTTATCTCTATTTCCGGCTCTTTCAGATCTTTTTTTTCTGCTATAATCCTGGAACGTTTTGCGGCTTTTTCCTTCCGTTCTTTCAACATGATTAAATTTGTTGTTACACGTTCAAAAGCAAATAAACTCATCCCCCAGAAACGTCTCAGGATACTCATAACAGATAAGCCGGTTGCCAGGACAAAACCGGCAACCCATGACAGGGCAAGGATAATAACAGAACCGGTTATGTTGTAGTACTTAACGAGAAATGATTTAATTGAAATTCCTATAATCCCGCCGGGGGAAAAATCGTGCCCGAATACGGCAAAATCTTTTTCGTGAAACGCAAGCAGGCTGGCCGTTGCCAATATAAGAAGAAATCCGCCGGCAATGGTAATAATTATTATCCGGCCGGTATAACTGCCGAAAAATCTTATGCTGATGAAGAGAATAGCGGCAGGGATAATAAACGATGCCATTCCAAAGAGAGCAACAATAATTCCGGCTATATTTGATCCGACAACACCAAAAAGGTTGTGAACCTCACCGGCCGCTTTCGCGTTATTAATTGAAGGATCGTGAGGGCTGTAAGACAAAAGACTGATTAATGTGAAAATAACAAGAAAAAACAATAATATACCAATTAGTTCCTTGCGCATATTAATTTTCCCGCCTTTCACCTAATTCGAACATCGTTGATCGTCGTTCGTGGTTCGTTGTTCGATTCACGATCTGCGATTTACACCCTACGCCTTTCGCCTCATGCCTTTCGCCTGCTTTCTATATCTCAAGAATAAACGGCAGAATAACCGGTCTCCGTTTTATCGCGAAATTGAAATATTTTCTTAAAGCGGTTTGCACCATGGATCTTATTTTATTGATTCTGTCAGGCACTTCGGGAGTTATCTCCTCGACTATTTCTAGAATAACGCATTTTGCGTCTTCGAGGAGATGCCCCGTTTCTGTCTCAAACACAAAACCGCGGGACACTATCTCCGGCCCGTAGACAACAATCCCGGTCTCTTCATCAAAAGCCATGTTAACAACTACAAGTCCCTCTTCGGAAAGCGCCCTCCTTTCTTTGAGCACACTTCTTCCGACGTCCCCGATTCCTTTTCCGTCAATAAGAATTCGTCCGGTCGCAATCTCGTCTTTTATCCTTCCGCCCTTACCGTCAAATTCTATTATCTGTCCGTTTTCCGCAAGAAGTATCTTCTCTTTTTTTATTCCGACATCTTCGGCCAGCCTGGAATGGAGAACCAGATGCCTGTATTCACCATGTATCGGAATAAAATACTCCGGTTTGGTCAGGTTCATCATAAGCTTTAATTCTTCTTTAAAAGCATGGCCGGAAACATGTATGTTTGATATTTTTTCATATATTACATCAGCTCCGCGCTTATAAAGTTTATTAATAATATTGGTTATGGCCCTTTCGTTGCCGGGAATAAATTTGGAAGAGAGAATAACGGTATCATTTTTTTTCACGCTTATCTGCTTGTGGGAGCCCGTTGACATTCTTGCAAGGGCGGACAACGGTTCCCCCTGACTGCCTGTGGTAACCATGATTATCTCGTCATCTGCAAACTCTTTTATCTGGCTTATATCAATCTCTATGCCGTCAGGAATTTTCAGATATCCAAGTCTTTTTGCAATGCCTATGCTGATTTCAATGCTCCTCCCATTGAAAATAATTTTTTTATCCCTCGCTTTTGCAATATTAACAATCTGCTGAATTCTTGCGATATTGGAAGCAAAAAGGGCGATGATTACCCTGCCTTTGCACCCGATTGTTATTCTTGCAAGGGTTTCGCCGATCTCCTTTGCTGAAATAGTATAACCTTCTTTTTCAATGTTTGTTGAATCGGAAAGAAGGCACAGAACCCCCTCATCTCCGCAACGCGCGAAGGTATGGATATCGGTCATCATTCCGTCCATGGCTGTGTGGCTGATTTTAAAGTCACCCGTGTGAACAATAAGACCCAGGGGGGTTCTGATCGCAAGCCCCACTCCATCAACTACGCTGTGGCCAACCCTTATAAACTCTATCTCGAAAGGTCCCAGTTTTAACTTTTCTCCCGGCGCTATTTCATAAAGCGAAGCCGGTGTCAGAAGCCCGTACTCTTCGAGTTTATGGCGAACAAGTCCCAGGGTAAAAGGAGTTCCAAAAACAGGGATATTTATATCCTTTAATAAAAAGGGAATCGCTCCGATATGATCTTCATGGGCATGAGTCAAAACTATTCCGGCTATTCTGGATTTATTCTGCTTAAGGTAAAGCATGTCGGGAATTACGAAATCGACTCCCATCATATAATCTTCAGGGAACATAAGCCCGGCATCGACTATAAATATTGAATCGGCATATTCGAAAGCCATCATATTCAGGCCAATTTCCCCGAGTCCGCCAAGAGGAATGATTTTCAACATTATGAATTACCCTTCTTCTCCTCATCAATGGATTCGCACATGATATTTCTGATTTTTTTCATAAGCTCATCCTTGGTCTCTTTTGTAAAACCTGAGGTCTCAACAGGCTTCAGAACTTCCAGGGTTACCTTGCCGGGTTTAATGAGAAGCCTGCTTCTTGGCATGATTGAATATGTGCCCCTGATGATAATCGGTAGAATTGGGACACCCGACTCAACCGCAAGAACAAACCCGCCTTTTTTGAAGGAACCTATGTTACCGTCCCTGCTTCTGGTTCCTTCCGGAAAAATCATGACGGAAACACCGTTTCTTATTATTTCGGCAGCTTTTTTCAGACTTTCAAAGGCTGATTTCTGGTTTGAACGGTCTATGCATATATACCCCGCCCTCTTCATGGCATACCCGAAAAGCGGTATACGAAAAAGCTCTATTTTTGCAAGCCATCTGAACTGAACCGGAAGATGCCCTAAAAGAATCGGGATATCATAGTTGCTCTGATGATTGGACATGTAAACATAGGATTTATCCGGATTTATGTTTGAAAGGCCCTTTACCGTCACTTCTATGGGGCTTGCGGCCAGTATTGACCGCGCCCAAATGCCGGCAACCTTGTGCGGAAGCCGCCCCTTCATATCGATAAATGACGCAAAGATAGCCAATATACCGAAAAAAACCGTTAAAAGCACAATCCATACAATAATAGCGGCGGTCATTAACATATTATTTCCCAGAATTTTTTAAAGCATCTTTGCCGGTTTTGTAAAAAAACAGGATCTCGCACCAGGCCGCAAAGATCACAAAGTTAACTTATTAATATTAAATAGCTTCTTCTTGGTGCTCTTAGTGACTTTGTGAGAAAATAGAGTTTCTACGAGTCCATTAAATCGAAATTTCAAGCTGTTTGAGCATATCATCAGTATATCGAATAAGCCAGTTCCTCTGTTTTTCAGTGGCATAATTAATGCAGTTACATTTGATCTTGTTCTTTGTACGCACAAGAAGCTCACAGGTAACACGCTCCGGTCTAAGATCAAGAACAAAGTAAAGCGGCAGGCATTCTTTATGGGATGCCTGTTCATTCGTTAAGAGCTCTATTTCAATCGGCAGCCAGTAAATACCGTCGACCTCGGAAGTCCCGAGATTCTCATCAAGGTACAATTTAACCTTTTCATAATCATTGTATCGCAGTTCATCAATAATATATTGCTTCATAAATTGCCTGACCGTCCTGGTTTTCCTATTTTTTCTTAAAAGCTTCGACAATATTAATCAAGTATATCTTAATATCAATTTTTATGTAGAATTTGCAACGAGAATCATGGAATTATAAGAAATGAACAATGTTGACGGCTTTGTAAAAAGCTCATTAAGTGAGCATATTAAGAATTTTTACTGATCCATCAATGTTAACCGTAAAGAAATCAGGATACCGGAGTCGGAAACGGCAGAAGGTTATCATCAGAATCAAACATTAATGGCTCCCATTGCGAAACCCTTTCAATATTCGGTTTTGATTCAATCTCCGGTTCGAGAGCTTTTGAAACCTGAATATACTCAAGATGCTTTGTGCTTTTGATTCTTACTATCCTCGCGTTCTCCATCGAGTCGAGGCCGAGTGTTTTGGCGCAGGCATCAAGGCATTTGCGGTCTGTATCGAAATGAACCGGAACAGCAGCTTTTTCGGGTGAAATAGCGGCAATGGCGTTAGCGTATGTCTTCTCCATATCGAGACCGTTCACAAGACGGTTTGTTGTAATATCGGCAAGACCTATTCCGTTTCCGTTTCCGTCTGAACCGGGAGATAGATCCCTCACGAAAATTCGTTTTGCATGTGGAGAGGCATAAAAATCCCCCACGATATCCCTGTGACGCCCTGTGATATTTGAATCCATTCCTATTCCGCTGATATCTTTTCCGAAAAAATCGACAATAAGAAGATCGAGAAAATCAAACGGTATGCTTCCCATCATTTTCCGGGCATCTTTGAGAAGCTCTTTTTCACGGCCGATAAGAGCGGAAGGCAAAACGGCCTCGATCTTTGAAAGATTTCCATACCCGTCTTCAATGAGTGCAAGCCCGAACAGGAGTCTGATCTTTTTGATGACGATACCTGCTGCCTGTTCAATAATCCCGAATCCGTTCCTGACTGCAAAGTTGTGGAAAGCTGAAGCGCCTTCCTCCTTCCCGAGCCCTATCGTCAGCATTTTGGAAAGTCCGCTTTCTATTTCCGCCCTGAATTTCGTATGAGGCTTTATTCTGTTTATCACCATGACATGATCGGCCAGAAGAGCTCTTTTTGAAATATGGATATTCAAACCGCACGGCAGTTTTCCGACAATTTCAGTTTCCATCTCCGTATGAATCGGAACTCCGATTTCAGATTCGGTAATTCCAAGCTTCTCAAGTACTTTTCTCTGCCCATCGGCCGTTGCACCTCCATGGCTTCCCATGGCAGGAATTATAAAAGGCTTTAATCCAATCTTTTCAAGATATCTGACACAATTATAAACAATTGAATTTATCTTGTTTATTCCCCTGCTGCCGACAGCGACTGCAACCGTTTCTCCATGCCTGATATTAAAGCCGGAAGAAACTGGTGAGACGGAAGATACAACTGCGCCCGAAACATCAGTTAAAGGAAAGCTGGAAAGCTTCTGCGACAAAAGGGCCGTATCCGGATATTTAATGATTTTTGCAGGAACCATAAGCTTTTTGATTACAATGGAAACAGACAGGATGGAAAATCAAGGGAAGCGGCATAAAATCCCCTGGCTGCTGGATAGAGCAGTTCAACCAGGGGACTTTAATAATTATGTCTCTTCAACAGTAATTGCGCCGGGCTCACAAACCTCAACACAGCTTTCACAGCCAAGGCATTCTTCAGCATTCACAGGAACAGATTTCTCACCCTGCAGTTCAAAAACTTCAACAGGACAAACATCAACGCACTCGCCGCATCCCTGACATTTTTCTTCATCAACAACCGGATTAAAAGCCATTTCATTCTCTCCTTTCATTATAAAATTGAACAATGAGTAATCTACTCAGCCATTTTTTTGTTCGTCGGGCAAAGTCCTTATACCAATTGATAATTCGAGTCAAGCCTTCTTATTATTTTTTTTATATCAGTTGTCAGAATAATGTTCCGATTGGAGCGATTCGATTTGTTTGGGTATGGGTGCGTATGCGAACCGAAGTAAATTTGTCTCTAGACTTCGAGAACGCCCCCAAATAGACTACAAAGATTGTACAGGCGGAGACTATAACCGGCTCCGTGGGCTATTATCCACTGGGGCTGCACGTTTATCATGGATGCGGATATGTCGCCGTTGACGAAGGGTTCAGCATTATTACTGCGGATTGCATACGCACCCATACCCAAACGGAATATGTTTATGACATTCACTATATCGTAAGTATAGCATAAAATGCGGATTGATCACCTTCAAAAGATTAGGTGATTCCATTAGGATCCAGGAGGCGGGTATTCAAGGATTCAGGTGACATGAAGTTAAGACAGTATCTTTCTTATGCTGATAAGTTCCTGGCGCAGTTCTTCCATTGTGTCTGAGGAAATTTTGCTTTCAATTGTGTCAGAGCCAAGATATTTTTTTGCTCCGCGGATGGTAAATTTCTTATCATAAAGAAGATGTTTAATTTTGAGGATAACCTCAACATCGCTTTTTCTGTAAAGACGCTGCCCCGAGGAGGAACGTTTGGGATTGATTTTAGAAAATTCCGTTTCCCAGAACCGTATTACAGAAGTAGGCAGCCCAGCTATTTTGCCGACCTGTCCGATCTTGAAATAGAGTTTATCGGGTATTTTTATGTCAGAATGCGAGTCGTTTTGCATCGTTATGATTCAGACTTGAAAACGGGTTGTCAGGCAGACAGTGATGCATTTAATTCCTTTAATAGCCTGTTTGTAATATTTATGTGAATACCGTTTACCTCATTATCCTCTAAAGTTTTTTCCGAAGATCTGTATATTATCCTTACAGAAACGCTCCTTTTCCCGGGCGGAACAGGACCACCATCGAACACATCAAACAATTGCGTATTTTCAATAAGCTTTTCACCGAAGCCATTCAGTTTTTCTATTATAGACATGGCTTCAATATCTTTGCTGATTATAATGGAAATATCTCTTGCTGTAAAAGGAAATTTTGGCAATGGTCTGGATCTATTTGCCATCTTTGCGAGATCAAGTATAGTGTTGCAGTTCAATTCAAAAATAAAGGCTTTCTGCTTCAAATTGAAATTGCGAAGAACTTCCGAATGAACTTCTCCAACAATGCCTATGAGTCTGCCTTCTATTGTAACCTGTGCAGTATATCCCTGCTTTGTATAGCAGCACAATTCGAAAGGCATTTTTGTAAAACGGATATTGTTTATATTAAGGCCGGACATGAGTCCTTCAACAATTCCTTTCATATCGTAAAAATCACAACTGGTCTCTTTAGCATACCAGGCAGAATTATAACGGTCACCTGTCCACAACCCGGCCACCATCTCAACTTCTTCAGGAAGAGTATCCTGCCCCATGCTCAAGAAAATATTTCCGGTTTCAAACAGCTTAAGATTTCTAACCTGCTGTGATAAATTCCGGCGCATGGTTTCAAGGAGACCGGGAATAAGCGATGTCCTCATTATGCCCTGCTCCTCATTAATAGGATTAATAACATGCAGATGTCTTCTTTTAGTGTCATTTGAATTGAGCCTGAGCTGATCACAGGATAATTCATTAATAAAACTGTAATTAATTGTCTCCGTAAATGAGAGGCCGGCCAAAATATTTTTAATATTATTCCTCAAAACGAGAGTTTTTAATGGCTGAGTGGTTTCGGCATGCATAAGAGGGAAAGTTGTCGGGATACTGTTATATCCATAAAGACGTGCGGCCTCCTCTATAAGATCAACAGACCTTGTTATATCAACCCTGAAAGAGGGTGGTATTACCTTTAGAGTATCTTCATCAATATTTTCGACGTCAAACTCTATTGATTCAAGACAGGATTTAATATTTTCACTGTTCAATTCCATGCCAAGAAGACGGCCTGTCTCGCTAATGCTAAGCTCGATTGAAACAACATCATGGACGATGGGATTTTCATCTATTACACCGCCTATTAATTTTCCGTTTCCTATCCCGGTCATAAGGTGGGCGGCTCTCATCAGCGCATTAACAGTTCCAAGGGGATCCAAACCGCGTTCGAAGCGGAAAGATGCTTCGGTGCTCAGCCCAAGCTTTTTGGATGTTTTTCTTATGCTTAAAGGATCAAAATAGGCGCTTTCAATAAGAACACTTTTGGTGGATTTTCCGATTTCGGAATTAAGACCCCCCATAACACCTGCTATTGCGACAGGCTTCTTTCCGTCGCAGATCATGAGCATCTCCGGATCAAGAATACGTTCTTTCTGATCAAGAGTTACAAAGGTTTCCCCCTTTTCTGCGGTACGGACAACAATTCTGTTTTCAGCCAGACGGTTAAAATCAAAGGCATGAAGAGGTTGACCGCATTCCATCATGACGAAATTCGTAATATCAACGATGTTGTTGATAGGTCTTTGCCCTATTGATAGAAGGCGTTTTCTCAGCCAGAAGGGAGATTCAGATACGGTAATGTTTGTAACAAGGGCGGCGGCATACCTTGGACAATGTTCCGGTGCTTCTATTTTGACTGAAGTATGTTTCAGTATCTCATTTTTTCTATCAGGCTGCCGTTTATCCGGGTACACAACTTTTAGTTTTTGAATGGCGGCTATTTCTCTGGCTATTCCTATTACGCTCAAACAGTCGGATCTGTTTGGAGTGAGTCCGATTTCAAGGACAAAGTCTGAAAGAGAGAGGGCTTCTGAAATTTTTGTGCCTGCCTTAGGGGTGTTGGATAAAATCATAACACCACTTTTGTTGTCTCCCAGCTCAAGCTCTTTTTCGCTGCATAGCATTCCTTCTGATAATTGTCCGCGTATGTCACATGTTTTAAGAATGGATCCGTCAGGAAATACTGTTCCTGGAAGTGCGAGCGGAGCAAAAATATTTTCGGCTATATTGGGTGCGCCACAGACAACCTGCACGATACTGTTGCCGGTATCAACACGGCATAGCTTCAGCTTTGCGGCATTAGGATGAGGACGGATTTCAACGATTCTACCAACCAGAACGTTGCCGAGATAGTCGAATGGATTAGTGACGGACTCAACTTCAAGACCTGCCATAGTTAAAGCTGATGCCAGGTCCCGGACGTCCATTTCAATATTTACGTAATCCTTTAGCCAGCTTAAACTAACTTTCATATCAGAACTGCCTTAAAAACCTGAAGTCGTTTTCGAAAAATTTACGGGTGTCGTCAATTCCGTATTTGAGCATTGTAATGCGTTCAACTCCTATACCAAAAGCAAAACCGGTGATTTTCGTGGTGTCATATCCAACATTTTCAAAAACGGCAGGATGAACCATGCCTGCGCCAAGAACTTCGATCCATCCGGTCTGGGAGCATATCCTGCAACCATTTCCCCTGCACATGACGCAAAGTATGTCAACTTCAGCGCTTGGTTCAGTAAAAGGGAAAAAGCTGGGGCGAAATCTTAAGCTTGTCTTTTCATCAAACATCAGGTGAACAAAATTGGTAAGAATGCCCTTTAAATTTCCAAAAGATATGTTTTCGCCAACCATTAGACCTTCAACCTGGTGAAACATAGGCGTATGGGTGATATCGGAATCGCTCCGGTATACCTTCCCGGGAGCAATAACCTTAACAGGTGGCTTGCATTTTTCCATAACCCGAACCTGAACAGGTGACGTGTGAGTTCTTAAAACAATATTTTCTGAGACATAAAAAGTGTCCTGCATATCTCTTGCCGGATGATACTTTGGTATGTTAAGGGCTTCAAAATTATAATAGTCACTTTCAATTTCCGGCCCTTCTGCAATATCAAAACCCATCCGGGTAAATATGTCGCAAATCTGTCTTGTAATCTGGGTAATGGGGTGAAGCGAACCTGGGAAAGCAGATCTTCCCGGTAAAGAAACATCAATAAAGTCATGCGCTTCAGTTAGTTGAGAATCAAGTCTGTCAGCTTTGTCTTCAAAAGCCTTTTCAAGAATTTTCTTTATCTCGTTGGCTTTTTCTCCTGCTTTCGGCCTTTCTACGGGGGGAAGCTTTGAAATATTTCTTAAAAACTGTGTAACTATACCTTTTCGGCCAAGATATTTTACTGAAATTGCATTTAAGCTGTCTTTGCTTATTGCAGTTTCAATTTCACTGAGAGCTTCAGTACAAATCTGATCTATAGTGTTTTCCACTTTTATTTATTTGTCTTTACTTTTGCTTAAGATGTTCAGGACAAAACGAATGGCAAGCATATCAAAAGATCCGCGGTTTGATACGTCATACTCTTAAATGTCAATTGCGAACTCAAATCTGCTTTGTTGCAATGCCTGCTAATTGTGCAAACCCGGAAGGATCTGATATTGCCAGATCTGCCAGAACTTTACGGTCAAGAGTTATGTCTGCCAATTTAAGACCGTGAATTAGTTTACTGTATGACAGATTGTTCATTCGTGCAGCAGCATTTATTCTTATGATCCATAATCTTCTGAAATCACGCTTGCAGACCCTGCGATCGCGGTATGCATATGCAAGAGCCCTGTCAACTGTATCTGCTGCTGTTCTAAATAGTTTGCTGTGACCTCCACGGAAACCCTTGGCAAGTTTTAATACTTTTTTCCGTCTATGATTTGCTTTAAATCCTCTTTTAATACGCATGGTTTCGCTCCTTCAATATATAAATCAGGCTGCTTTACAATATAGGATGTCTTGTTTTTGCGCAATTATCCGTTAGGAAGGAGCAGCCTGATAGATTTTTCGTTTGTTTTATCAATAATATGTTGTTTTCGTAAAGATCTTTTGCGTTTGGTCGTTTTTTTTGTAAGTATGTGGCTGCCATTTGATTTTGCGTATGCAAATTTTCCGGAACCCGTCTTTTTAAAACGCTTTGCAGCGGCACGATTTGTTTTTATCTTTGGCATAAATCTTCTCCTTGGTACTTAAATATATTGTGTAAATAGATTAATATCAGAAAATGAGCATAAAATATATAAAAATAATTGGCGTGAGCAATAATGGCAGACTCACGCCAAAAGGTTTTTATAAACAGCATTCTAAAAAAATGCGAATTTATTAAAAAGTTAAGCCGACTTTATAAAGGGCTTAATAAATCATTTTGGAGCTAAAATCATTATCATAGTACGACCTTCAAACTTTGGGAGCTGTTCAACTATTGCATTCTCTGAAGTCTCATTTACGATTTTTTCAAGTAACTCTCTGCCTAACTGCATCAGAGTTATTTCCCGGCCCCGAAATACAACCGTTACTTTTACCTTATCCTTCTTTTCAATGAACTTTTTAATGTGTCCTATTTTTACATAAAGATCATGTTCACCGGTTTTGGGTCGTATCTTGATTTCTTTAACTTGAAATGTGCTCTGTTTCTTTTTTGCCTCCTGCTTTTTCTTGGTCGTCTCATACCGGTATCTCCCATAATCCATTATTTTGCATACGGGAGGATTCGCATTAGGAGATATTTCGACCAGGTCAAGCCCAAAATCAGATGCTGAAGCAAGAGCTCTGTAAGTAGGAAGAATGCCAAGCTGATTACCTTCGGGATCTATAACTCTTACTTCTTTTGCTCTTATATCCTGGTTAATATTTGTTTTATCAGTTTTATTCGGTTTTCCTGGTTGTTTGGATATAGCTATACCTGCACCTCCTGAAGTCACCCCTGTTCATATCAATGCATCCATTTTTCATCAATAAATCAACACTTGAAGGTGGATGCAAACAACTGTTTTTTATTTGAGTTGGAAAAATTATATTACAACTTCAGGAAATGCAAGAAAAAAAATATATCATTTAATTTTTGGTTTCATAAAAAATCTCAAACAGGTTCGCATATGACCTCAAACTGTTTCATCAAAATTTATGAGTTCGTTGGAAATGTCACACGCATGTAAACAAATAAGATGTATCGCTCGTCTATAGTGATTATAGTTTACATACAGATATAGCCCTTTTGTGCTCATGCTTTGTTTCGGGATGGAAACAAATTAGTATTGAAATAAAAGCACAATTATGAATAAATAAACATACGTCAAATATGATACCTTCATAAAAAGTCAGAAAATGACTTTTTACTTGGCTGGAAAGGGATTCCCCTCTCCCGCCGCTTGAAGTAAAATCAAGCGGTTCCACCCACACCCCAGGCCTGGGCTTATTCGCCCTCGGCCTGATGATGGACTTTTTACGAGTCCATCAAATATAATAAAATCTTATGAAAGACCGAAAGATGCACCTGTTCAAATACTTAAAAAAGGCTGATAAAGGACGGGGTTTTTTATTTGTGTCCTGTATTTTTACAATCCTTATACTGTCAGGTTGCATAACAGTAGGACCTGATTATGTTCTGCCGGAAACCAAAATTCCTGCGAAATGGCACAATGAATTAAAGGAGGGTGTAAGCGGAGAAGCTCTGAACCCGAAAAGGCTTGCCGAATGGTGGACAACTTTAAATGATCCTGTATTATCCGTTATCATAGACCGGGCGGTTTCTAATAATCCGGACATCAGGAAAGTCCGTGCGAAGATTCGCGAGCAGCGTGCACGCCGGAATATGAGCAATGCCGGTTTGTTTCCAACAATTGATTCTTCAGGATCCTTTACAAGAAGGAAAGGCAGCGAAGATACGGGTAGCGGAAAAGAAACGGATTCCTACTCGGCAGGTTTCGATGCCGGTTGGGAACTGGATCTGTTCGGAGGTACCCGCCGTTCGGTTGAGGCCTCAACCGCAGATCTTGAGGCAAGCAGAGAAGATTTGCGGGATGTTCTGGTTTCCCTTCTTGCTGAAGTCGCCCTGAATTATGCTGATGTTCGTTCCTATCAGTCCCGGATTGAAGTGGCGGAGAGAAACCTTAAAATCCAGGATGAAACATACCAACTGTCACAGTTGCGTTACGAAGCAGGTCTGGCAAATGAGTTTGCTGTTTATCAGGCAAAATACAACCTTGAAAACACCCGTTCCAACATACCAAATCTCCGGACCGCTCTTGAGGAGGCCCTGAACCGTCTTGCCGTACTGATAGGTGATAATCCAGGTGCGATACATGCTGAATTAAAGGAAAAGAGGCCTTTTCCGGTTGGCCAGCCGGCTCTTGCTGTTGGGATACCCGCTGACATACTGCGGCAAAGGCCCGACATCCGAAGGACAGAACGCCAGCTTGCAGCACAAACTGCGAGGGTAGGTGTTGCGACTGCTGAAATGTATCCTAAAATTAACCTTACAGGTTCGATTGGCTTTGAATCCCTGAGTCTTGATAGTTTGATTTCAGCCGGCAGCAGGGCATATTCCTTTGGTCCTCGTATCACATGGCCGATTTTCAAAGCCGGCTCTATCAGAAGCAACATTGAAGTTCAATCAGCGCTACAGGAGCAGTATCTGATACAGTACGAAGCAGCAATTCTCAAAGCCCTGGAGGAAGTGGAAAATGCGCTCGTGGCATACATGGAAGAGCAGAACCGCCGTCAGTCATTGAGCGATGCAAAACGGGCAGCTTCACAGGCAGCGGATTTGGCACAAGACCTGTATAAGGTTGGATTAACGGATTTTACAAGTGTGCTGGATGCGCAAAGATCGCTTTTGTCATTTGAAGATCAATTGATTCAGAGCGAAGGGAAAATAATATCCGGTCTGATTCGCCTCTATAAAGCGCTTGGGGGGGGCTGGACCTCTCTGGCTCCTTTAGATATCAATAAGGAGTCTGATAAATAGTGCCGATCCGCAAACAAATTATGAATAAAGTGGAATTTCCAAACTGGAAATAGGAATTTGATACTATGAACAGCTTAAATAAAGAAAACAATTCCGATATCAACCGGACTTTAAATGTTAATTCAAAATCAGGGCGCAGCAAACACCTGATACGATGGATTGTCTGGTTGCTGATTGCGGTCGTTGTGGTATTCGCGGTGATAAAACTGGTAACGGGTGACAGCGCCGACAAGGTGGAATACAAGACTGAAACTGTGCAGCGCGGGGATCTCATTGTCAGTGTGGCAACAACCGGCACGCTCCAGCCAACCAATCAGGTCGAGGTCGGCTCTGAACTTTCGGGAATTGTAAGGACGGTCGAAGTTGACTATAACGACGTTGTGAAAGTCGGCCAGGTTCTGGCAAGACTTGATACTTCAAGGCTTGAGGCCCAGGTCCAGCAGAGTAAAGCTTCACTGGAAGCGGCAATAGCCAAAGTGAGGCAGGTGCAGGCGACAGTTAAGGAAGCAGGCAGTTCGCTTGCCCGGCTGAAGCAGGTCGGAGAATTAAGCGGTAAAAGGCTGTCATCTCAGCATGATATCGAGGCTGCGGAAGCGGCTCTTGAACGTTCTCTGGCCGATGAAACATCTGCCAGAGCTTCTGTATCTCAGGCCGAAGCAAACCTCAGAATTGTCCAGACTGATCTTTCGAAAGCAGTAATCTATTCACCGATTAAAGGCATAGTCCTGAAGCGTTCTGTTGAGCCGGGACAGACCGTTGCGGCATCTTTGCAGGCTCCCGTTCTGTTCACCCTGGCCGAAGATCTTGCCAAGATGGAGCTCCGGGTTGATGTAGATGAGGCTGATGTGGACAAGTTGAAGAAGGGTCAAAATGCCACATTTACGGTTGATGGTTATCCTGACCGCATTTTCACGGCAAAGATCACACAAGTCAGATTCGGATCAAAAATTGTAAGCGGAGTTGTAACTTATGAAACAATAATGAATGTTGATAATTCAGAATTGTTACTGAGACCGGGGATGACCGCAACAGCAAACATTGTGATAAATAAAATTGAAAATTCGGTTCTTGTTCCGAATGCCGCCCTTCGTTTTACTCCGCCGGAAAAAGATGACGAAAAATTATCGGGAAACAGCAGTATAATCGGCAAGCTTTTCCCTCGACCCAGGAGACCTCAGACAAAACAGAAAAAGGAGACGAAGGCCGACAGGAAAAAATCAAAGGTCTGGGTTCTTAAAGACGGGCAGCTTTCTGAAATTCCTGTAACGACAGGTGAGAGCGACGGAGTAATGACCGAAGTAACCAGCGGAAATATCGATCCGGGCATGAAGGTTGTTATCGACACCATAAAGGCGGTGAAATGATAATGAACGCCTCCGTAACCGGCAATATGCATCCGGTAATAGAGCTCAATGATGGGCCATGTGTCGTGACGATGTAACGCAGGCCGCGAGTGCGCGCGAGCACCAGAGCCAGCACCCCATCCGGAAAAATGAAGTGCGTATGGTTGAGGTCAGGACGTGCGTCGCGTACCAGTCGCATCG
>JAWOHP010000176.1:0-22729 GCA_046485065.1 Desulfobacterales bacterium
CACGGAAATGGAGATATAGCCTGCAAAAACAAATAAAATGCAGAGAATTACATATAAGGATTTGCGGTATCGAGACATTTCAGCAAGTTGCTCCATGTTGTTTCCTGTGATAATATACCAAGTTATGAAATAAAACCATACGTAAAATAATCTTTAAGGAAGGGGTCAAGGATTCGGGGGTTAGAGGGTTCGAGGATTCAAGTATTTGATTATACTAAGTTATGAAAGGCTTTTCTGTCACTTAAATTTTAAATCATCGATCCTTTTAAGATGTTACATAAATAAAAAGGTTTTATTGCCTTCAAAATGTGTGATATCTGGTTCTTCGCTTGTTATGCAAAAGTCTCGCTTGATGAATCAAGATCTTTGAACCGAAACAGCGAGCGCATTCCCCGACCGCTCTCTGCGGCGGGGTTAGCGAGCGAATTAAAAATGGATAATATTCCTTACGGTCGAAGATTCCCCGTCCGCTCTGAGACGGGGAGCTTCAATAACATCTGATTAAAGTGCCCGGTAGGGGTAATGTAAACCGCCGAATATCGAATATCGAACTTCGAAGTACGAACGACGGAATAAAATGTCTGAATTTATAAAAGACCTTACGCTCACGGAGCGGATTAGAATTTCTGTTTTTTCCTGGCTTGCATCATGGCTTGTCCGCCTTTGGTTCGGAACTGTCCGCGTAGAAATAATAAACAGAAAAGTCTATGATGAATATATTCTCAACAATAAAGATAAGGGGAATATCGTTGTGGCCTCCTGGCACAGGCACGCCGTATTTTTCTTTTATTTCTTCCGGAATATTAAAAACGGTGTTGGTATGGTTAGCCGGAGCAAAGACGGGGAGATTGTTGCCCGTGTCGGAAAGCGCTTCGGATATGATTTTGTTCGCGGATCTTCTTCGAAGGGCGGGGGAGAAGCGCTTCTTGCAATGATAAACTATATGAATAAGGGAGGAACGCCGAAATTCTGCGGCACGGCTGTCGACGGGCCGAGAGGCCCTGCCCGCATAATGAAGAAGGGAATGCTTGTTCTTGCCAGAGAAGCAGGAGCATATTTCATTCCAATAGCGTGTTCAGGAACTCATGTTATAACTTTTCACAGGGCGTGGGATAAAACAATTATCCCGTATCCTTTCAGCAAAATAGTCATGGAATTTCACGACCCTTTCATTATCCCTAAGGATATTTCTGAAGAAGAACTTGAAAATCTGCGGGTTAAAACCGAAAAAATCTTAAACAAGCTTACTGACAATGTGGACAGGATTGCAGGATATTCCGGATAAATCATAACGCGTTGATGGGCACATAAAATATAGATATGCGGATGGCAAAGTAAAAAGCTCCATATGCAAAGCGCGCCAATCCTGAGAAGAGAGCTTTGAATTTCTCGAATATAGGTCTGCGGGATAATGGGTTTTGGCATTCGTAAGAATACAATCCAGCTTTTGCCAACGGCGGCATATCCGCATCCATTAGGATATTGACAGCCCCAAAGGATGAATAGTCACGAAGCCTTATACAGTATCCGCCTGTATGATACCTGTCGGATATCTGGGGGCGTGGCTATGTCACCATAAAAATTTCTTGCGATATGCCAAAACCCATTACCCTGACAGACCTTTTAATAGTAGGTTATGCAAAGCTCTCGAGAAATGAAGCGTACTCGTAGTACGCTGCAATGACGAAGGGTGCAGCACAACACAGCAGAGGGACTTTTTACGAAGCCATCAGACATTAAAGCGGAAGTTTATAATATCCCCGTCCTGCACTTCGTAAGTCTTGCCTTCGAGCCTTACGGTTCCTCTCTTTCTTGCTTCATGGTAACTCCCGGCATCCATTAGATCTTTGAATGCCACAACTTCAGCCCTGATAAACCCCTTTTTTATATCCGAATGAATAACTTCAGCCGCATCGAGCGCTTTTGTTTCTTTTTTAATAGTCCATGCCCTTACCTCATCTTCTCCGACAGTAAAAAATGAGACAAGACCAAGAAGCTCGTAAGATTTTTTTATTACCCTTTCTCTTGCGGATTCTTTTATGCCATATTCGGATAGAAAATCGCCTGCTTCTTCAGAAGACATTCGCGAAAGCTCCTGTTCCAGTTTTCCTCGAATAATCATGCACTCTTCTCTTGTCACAAGATCCTGCACCTCTGGAAATGCGGCATCATCGTCGTTATTATTGAAAAGAACAAGTGCCGGTTTCGCAGATACGAAAGCAAAACCCCTTAAGATCTGCGCTGATGCTATTTCAGGAATTTTTCTTAACGGAATTTCTTTCTCAAGGTTTTCAAGGCAGGACAGAAGAAGGGTTAACTCCTCCTGGTTCGTTTTTTTCCCTCTTTTTTTGTCTGTTTCAATGCGCTCCAGTCTTTTTTCAACCGTTACAAGGTCGGCAAGGATAAGTTCCTGGTCAAGGGTAAGAAAGTCCTTATAAGGCGTTGGAGAAGCAAGCCCATGTCCGGAAAAGTTTCTTACAACATGAATCAGGGCATCGCAATCTCTGACCGGAGTCCAGATATTCATCTCTTTCTTTGAGTCGCTTTTCTGAGTGTGAATCGCGGGAAGATAATACTCCACTTTTGCGAAGATTGTTTTGGCAGGTTTATACATTCCTGACAAAACATCAACACGGCTGTCGGGTACCGTTATTGTTCCTATACGGTTTTCAACCTTGTGGCCATCATCCTGTATATTCTGTGTAAGAGCTTCAAATATTGTTGATTTTCCGGAATCCGGCAGTCCGGTAACTCCTAGTTTCATATTATTGCTTTCCTGAAAGCGTATAATTTAATAAAGGGTTCAAGAATTCGAGGATTCAAAGGTTCAAGTGAATAAACGAAAATATATTTTTATGCTCCGTTTCTTGGAATGAGCGTCCTTAAAACATCTTCTTTGCCGACAATCCCAACAAGTTTTCCACCTTCAACAACAGGAATCGTATGGTAATTGCTGTCGACCATAAGAGCGGCAACTACTTCAATAACTGTATCTGGTCTCACAGTTACCGGGTTTGGTGTCATGGCTTGAGAAACGGCAACGGCTGAAATCTTCTTCACCTCTTTTTCAAGGTTTTTCATGGAAGAAAGAGAGATAAAACCATCAAGAAAGGAAAAAAAAGATGGAATAGGAAGTTTTTTCTGCTGTGCTATTACATCGCTCTGGCAGATAATCCCAACGAGTTTTCCATTTTTGTCAATTACCGGAACACCATTAATATGGTTTTCAAGAAGGAGTTTCGTGGCATAGGTAATTTCAGTTTCAGGGGAAACTGAAATTACGTCCGTTTTCATTATGTCTTTAACTGTCAGCATATTTTTTCCTTAACATGTTAAGATAGGATAGTTTCCATCCGGAAATGGCCCTTTTGTGCGATCTAAAGTGTCAATCTGCGGGATTTCTTGTGCGACATACTATAATTATGTCTCCGCGCAATCCCTTGATTTCCTTGAGCTTGCCCAAAACTGCCTATTTCCAGATTGGAAACTTATTTGTATCCGGAATCAGTTTCCAAATGAACACTACTTAGAAATTCGATGTACGAAATTCGATATTCGAAATTCGAAATAAATCGCTCTAATCGGAATACTATTCTGACAACTGATAGAAAGTCAATAAAGAAGCCCGCATCTTCAATATTTACTTTTCTTTGGAAAACCCCAGTTTATCAAGCAAATTGCCTTTGGATTTAAAAGCAATAGATGAAGGCGCGTAAAAGGGACTGCTCAGGTTTATTTTTCCGTTTATCTTGTATTCAATCTTTTTGTTTTCAGTTTTCCGGTTTGTTTTTAATATGTTAAGCAGAGTGGATATTATGTCAAAAGAGGTTGAATAAGCTTCAAAGGGCACTATGACTGTACCGCGCGACGGAATAAGCGCATTCACTTCATAGTCAACGGAAGCGACAGTTTTTCCTTCCATTTCAATTTCACATTCTATGTTTTTTATTTCAAAAGATGTAAGGTTGGGGTTGTATACTTCAATATCTACCCGGAAAAAAGCTTCAAGGTTTCTTATCTTTTTTATATGAACACTGTGTATTTTCAAACCGGGCTGTTCAAAAAGCTTGCCGCATCCGGAATAACCCGAAAGAATAAGAATCAATAAAAGAAATCCTGCTATACGAACAGATTTTTTCCTTGCGTTATATCCTGCCATGTTATTTCTTTCCTCACTCAATTTATATGAGAACACCCCTTATCCTCCTACGCTTTGTTTTTCCGGCTGGCCTTTTCTTTTTTCTGCATATACATCAATTGATCGGCCCTTGACATCAGATCATCAAGTGAGCATGGATTTGCAGGATCATAGATAGCCATTCCTATGCTCATTGAAATATCATACTGCTGGATGGAAAGAGCATTATGGCTACTGATTTTTTCTTCCAAACGGTTCAGAACGATTTCCGAACTTTCTGCAGCATCGGATACAAGCACGGCAAATTCATCTCCGCCTATGCGTGCAGTAATGTCCGACTTTCTGAATGTTTGCTTTAAAATATTTGCTGAATTGATCAGCAGTCTGTCACCCTCTTCATGCCCCAGGTTATCGTTAACGACTTTCAGGTCGTCAATATCTATGAAAAATAGCATCAGTGGTTTGTTAATTCTGTCAGCCTTTTTTATCTGCTGTTCGGCAAGGGTAATAAATCCCCTTCTATTGTACAATTCCGTCAGCGTGTCACTTATTGCGAGCATCCGGATCTCTTCATCCGTACGTTTGCGCTCCGTAATATCCAGAAAGGTTACCACTGCGCCAACTATTTTGCCATCTCTGTATTGCGGATAAGACCAGTATTCGGCATCAAAACAGGTGCCGTCAGCACGCCAGAGGACTTCATCGTCCACATGAACACCTTCTCCTTTTCGAACTGACTGTATCATCCGGCACTCTTCTTCAGGAAAGGGTGTTCCGTCCTTGCGCTTGTGGTGAATCTGGTTATGCATGTTCTTTTCTATCAACTCATCAGGATTATTATAACCGAGCATGCGGAGGCACCCGTTGTTGCAGAAAGTGCAGTTGCCGTTCAAATCAACACCGTATATAGCTTCAACTGTAGAATTCAGAAGGAGCAGTATCTGATCCTCACTGTGGCGCAAAGCCTCTTCGGCTTTTATGCGTTCAGTTATATCCAGTACGGTTGACGTGATGGCAGGCTTTCCTTTGAAAAGAGATCTTGATCCGAACATCTCAATATAGATCATTTCTCCTGTTTTCCTGATCCCTCTGAATTCATACCTGACCTGTCGTTCTTCTCCGGACAATCGTTTGCGTATATGCTGATCGACGGCAGAGAGGTCATCCGGATATACAAGATCGGCAGCTTTAATGTTGTTCAGGCATTCTTCAACTGTATATCCGAAAATATCCGCAAATTTAGGATTTACATATTTGAAAACGCCGTTCTGGATAAGATTGATACCGACAAGCGATTGCTCGGCAAAATTTCTGAATTTATCCTCCGATTCCCGCAACTCGGACATAATTGTGTTGATGCTTTCCGCCATTGAATTATAGGCCATTGATACCTGCCCGATTTCATCGTTCCGCTTGACCTCTATTTTTTTCAAATGCCCTCTTGCAGCATCTTTGGTTGCGTCAATAATACCCTTAAGCGGGGTAGTCACCAGACGGCTGAAAATGAACAACAGAGTTAAGATTACTGCAATAGAAATGCCGAAAGTTCCCAGATAAATCAGCTTTTTTGCAAGTAAAATAGGCATCAAATAATCTTTTTCGTACATAAAACTTACAATGTGCCACTTCCAGAATGGAAAGTATAAAGAATATGACCGGACCTGCTCGCTCCCTATTTCGGATATGATTGTACCTGTATTATTTCCTATCAGTGCCTTAAAATGAATTTTTTCTTTGGATAACTCAGATGAAGAACCGATCACATTGAGGCTTTCTTCTATGACAAGCAGATTAACATTATACAACTTTTTGCTGATAGCTTTGATTTCCTCTATCGCCTCATATTTCAAAGCACTTATCATTTCGGTATCGTTTTCAAGCCTGAGATCTATCAGGTAATTCATATGGTTTTCACAGAGTTGAAGTCCCATGCCTGATGCCATTTTTAAATCCGCTTCTGTCTTTTCAATGATGAATGAAAAAAGCGGGGGTGTCATATAGCGTATAAACATTACTGAAAGAATTATGCCAACTGACAGCACAGGAAAAAGAGTAGTTAACAGGATTTTGTTTCTAAAAAAAAGGAGCTTTTTTTTCACAACCAGTTTATTCCTTTTGGTTTTTTAGAATTTAGGCAGAGCGGTTTGCATTGCAGTGGGATAAACAATCTCTTTTTCCCCGCTTTGCCACTGAATCAGGATCGGGTTGTGTCCTATCTGTTTTCCTGTATGGTCAACCTTGAACCGCCCGATAACAGTAACAGTATCGTATGATGAAATAAAATCTCTTATTCTCTTTTGATCAAACGATTTGTTACGGACTATCGCATTTTCGATAATCTGGCAGGAAGCGTAAGATGACCCCGCATGGTACGAGGGAATATTACCGGTAAATGATTTGTAGTCTCTTATAAAATTTTTCGTTCCGGGAAACGGGATTCTCTCATCCGGCTCCCATTGGGAGGGGCCAAAAACACCTTCGGCCATATTTCCTGCTTCTTTATGAAAATCAGGATAAGAGGGAGCGATTGTGATTCCGACAACCTTTGGCCGGTATTTTGCCTTTTCCATCAAACGAAGAAGCAGATACCCGTCTGCAGGATAAGCCGAGAGAATTATTCCTTCCGGATTGAGAGCCTTTGCCTCCGATAACAGGTTAGGGAGATCTGTATTGCCTGTTTTATAGCTTTTGCTGAAAATCACTTTTAATCCGAATCTTTCTGCCCAGGATTCTATACCTGCCGCAACATCGATATTGAAAGATGAATTTTCATAAAGGATGGCAACGGATTTAAATCCTTTACGCGCCATCAGGTCGAGCAGCCCTATGAAATAGCGGTTCGCAGTCGCATACATTCCAAAAACATTTTTATAACCGCGCTCCCAAATCTTTTCACCTGAAGCACCGCTGGCAAGCATCAAGTAACCATGCTTTTCGCTCACTTCAGAAGCCACAAGGGTAAGAGGAGTTCCATAAGGGGAAAAGACCAGATCTACCTTATCTTCTTTTATCAGCTTCTCATAAAACTGGCGCACCAGTTTCTCGTCGCTTTTGTCATTATAAAGAATCAGCTTAACCGGTCTTCCAAGGAGTCCGCCGCGCTGATTGACCTGACTTTCCCAGAGCTTATATCCGCCCTGAATCATGGCGGAAGGCTCACTATATTTTCCATCCAGAGAAACCGTTGCACCTATGACAACCGGTTTTGTTTCAGCGCCTGAAACGGACACAGGCATCAGATAAAGACATAACATTGCAATTATCGTGATTCTTAAAATGGCATGTTTCATGACGGAGCTCCTTGGCGGGATTTTGTTCTTAAAAAAGTCCTACATTATAGCTTAAATTATGTCAACAAAATGGAATATAGCAGTTGTCAGAATTATATTCTAATTGGAGCGATTCGTTCGAATATCGCACATCGAATTTCGAAATACGATGTTCGATGTACTAACTGTATGAATTTATGATATTTGCCATAGCAGGCTTTGAAGAGCTGACAATTTGTTCGGGAAAATTTACAAAGATTCAGCGGCAAAGGGCCGGCAAACCCCATGACCTGGATAAATGTATCTGATTTCTTTCATTTTTCTGATGCGACGGAGAGAATCGTCCTGATCCTTTTTCGATGAGACATATTTATTGACTAAAACATTTCCGCCGAGAACAAGAAGAAAATCACCCGAGACAAAAACTCCGCTTTCAGGTTCAAGAAAAGATACTGAATCCGGCCTGTGCCCCGGAGTATGTACGGGTGTAAACCCCGGTATGACATCGCTGTTTTCTCGGAAATATTCCGTGCGTCCGGAGGGAAACCCCTTTTTAAAAGGAGTTCCGTAAAGAGCGCCGCTTAAGAGGTCCCTGAAATTTAAAAAGTAGCTGTATTCCTTCATGCAGGGAATCAGTGTGTTTTGAATATCGGAAAATGCAGGGACAGGAATGCGCTTTTCACCGGTGACATAAGGGAGCGCATTTTCATGGAAGAAAATTGAACAGTCCTTCCAGATTTCTTTAAGGGTCGCCCACCCGGCAACGTGATCGACGTGAAAATGAGTGCATACAATTCTTTTTACCGGAAGTTCAGGAGAAATAGCGCCAACGAGATTTCCTACATCTGACGGCATCCCGCAGTCGATTAGAAAAGAAGCTTTTTCCCCGTAATCTTCAATTATGTAAATGTTGCTGGTTTTTCCCCGGAATTGCTTTATTACACCATTTCCGCTCAGCTTTTGCATATGGGCTATCATTCCTGATCTCCTCTCATAAAAGGGGCTGCTTCATCTTTTTCTTTATCCGGCTGAACAAAAGTATAATCAAAAGGCATAACGGGATCCCTCAGGATAAGATCTATGGCCTTTGCCGCTGTGCGTGATGCTTCGGGAAAAACCTTGGCAAGAGCCCTTATATGCCTTAAGTTATCCACGGTTCTCAAAATAAGCATAGCAAGGTTCCCCTCGTCCATTTCAGAAATAAGAACGGCTTTTTCCCAGGGGTCACCTGCTGCCCATGCGTAAATAGCGGCTGAAGATCTTATGAAAAGGGGTCTTACATCAAACCCGCGGTCGAACATTAGTTTTGCGAAAGGCATCAATTCTTTTTTAACCGTGAAAAATGCCGAAATAAGTTTTCCGGGCATAAAACTTTTGTCTATCCTGTCATCCGACTCCTTTTCATTGACAAAAGATGCTATAACAGCGGCGAGGAGAACAGGGTCTGACCTGGGAAATACACCAAGCCTGAAACCTTCAGCAATTATAAGCGGCTGATCAACCCTCAACTGGGATGCCCATATCCCGTCTCCTGTCAGCTCCCCGCTTTCTTTCACAAATCCGATTTCTTTCAGAAAGTCAAAATGGTTTTTAAAGTCTTCCCAGAGAAGCGAACTTCGTTTAACTGCCCGTTTTTTAGCCTGGTCTTTTTTTCTTAACAGAAAGGCTGCAAATGATTTTGTAAGCAGGTCTTCTATCTGGGACGGTGAATGAGAAAGAAGAAGATTAAGAGCCATTGAAAAATTAATTCTGATCTGACTCGGAATGTCAAGGGGAGGGGAATCAATGAGTTTTGCAACAAGCCTCAAATCAAGAAATCTTCCAGGGATTGCAACGGCAAAGCCGATATTATCCATTCCCCTTCTTCCGGCTCTTCCGGTCATCTGGTGAAATTCGGTAGATGAAAGAGGAAGAAATTCTTTTCCATTATAACGGTCGGAATTCAGAAAAACGACGGTTCTTGCAGGAAAATTGACTCCTGCAGCAACTGTCGATGTCGCAAATACAGCATCAAGAAGCCCTTCGGTCATGAGTTTTTCAACCAGTAGTTTCCAGGACGGAAGTTGTCCGCTGTGATGTGAGGCGACAGCGAGGTTTTCTATTTTGTCTATCTGCCTGTGAAGGTGTATATGAGGAGCGCTTTTTGCAAGCTCATCAATTCTTACCTTAAGTTCAGCCTTGCGGAAACCTGAAATAGCATGTCTTGCGCAAAGATCGAGGGAAGCATCGCAATCGGCACGGGATTTTAAAAAGAATATTGCCGGAAGTAGGTCGTACTTTTTGAGGACATTTAATATTTCGCCGAAAGGCGGAAGTCTTCTTGAATCAAAAAGAGAGCGTGATTTGCAGCCTTTTAAATATTCCGCTATTTTTTTCGAAAGGCGCGGCCTGTTTCCATATGCTGTTTCGGATAAAAGAGGGAGAAGCAAACCTGAAGGGTGAAGAAAAAGAGGAAAAAGCGGAACGGGTCTTTTAGTTTCAGCAACTACAATGCATTCCCTCTTTCGTATGGAAGCCAGCCATGAGGCTATCTGGCCGGCGTTTCCTATAGTAGCCGAAAGCATCAAAAGGGGAATTCTTGAGGGGAGATATATCATTATCTCTTCCCATACGACGCCTCTTTCCTCGTCACCCAAGAAATGAGCCTCATCGAGTATTACGAAATCCGTTGAAAGGGTTACTCCAAGATGCATGGCATCGTAAAGCTGGTTTCGCAATATTTCGGTTGTTCCGACGATTATACGGGCATCAGGGTTTTCTTTCCTGTCTCCCGTTAATATGCCGACATTTTCCGGGCCGAATATGGCTGAAAAATCATGATATTTTGAATTTGACAGTGCTTTGAGAGGGGATGCGTACCAGGCCTTTCCTCCCTTTCCAAGGATTTCTGCTATAGCCTGTTCGGCAATCCATGTTTTACCGGAACCCGTTGGGGCTGTAACAAGACAGTCCGCCTTTTTAACAGCCTCCAGGGCTTTTAGTTGAAAGGGATCGGGTACGAATTCCTTTTTTGCAGGAACCCCGATTGAAGCAAAGACTTTTTGTAACATGCCGTCAGCTTTGGGTCTGACTCTGACATCAGGATCTTTTTTCTTTGAATATTGATGACCCGGAGCGTATCTTCTTCTCATTTTCCAAACAGATCGGCAATTATCTTCTGAACCTCCGAAACGGCCTCGGATTTGACATCGAAAGGAGAAATCCCGTTCAGATCTGCTTCGATCAGGGCATCGTCATAAGGGAGAAAACAGACGAACTCGATACCTGAAATATTATTTTTTAAAAATTCAATGTCCTTTTTCCCGCGTATCTTGTTTCCGACAAGAAACAATTTTTTCAGCCCGATTTCAGAAGCAAGCTTTTTTATATGCTCGGCTGTTTCTATGCTGCGCCTGCCAGGTTCGACAACTATGAAAAGCTTATCAACTGCCTGTGCAGTCGCTCTTCCCAAGTGTTCGATTCCGGCCTCCATGTCCATGACCACAACCTCATCCCTTGCAAGTACAATATGAGTCACAAGGGCTTTTAACAAAGTGCTTTCAGGGCAGATGCAGCCGGAACCTCCTTTTTTGACACCTCCCAGCCGCATCAATTTTATATTTTCATATTTTACTGACAGAGATTCAGGAAGGTCGTCAACCTTCGGGTTCAGCTTGAAAAAACCGCCTATTGTTCCGGGTTTTGCCTCTGTTCTTTCAAAAATAAGATCTTTCATTTCTGCAATGGGTATTATTTTATCCGCCCCGGCTATTCCGACGGCTGCCGCCAAATTCGCGTCGGGATCTGCATCGATTGCAAGCACATGTTTACCATCTTTGTTTAATGCGCGTATCAAAAGGGCCGAAAAAGTTGTTTTGCCGACTCCGCCTTTACCGCTGACCGCTATTTTCATTGGTTTCTCCTTTCTCCCTACTGATCTTTATGCCCTAGACGGGTGCAACGAATCCTCGATCTCTCTCATTTTATTGCCTATATCACCGGGATATTGCACGGGCAAGGTAATAATTAGCAACATCCTGCACTACATGGTTTCATTCCAGAAAGGTCGGGCGCGTGCAGCGGTCTCTTCGGGTGCGGTAAAAGTTGCCATATCCCCGAGCATCACCTCGAAGCCGGTGTGGTCGTTGCGCACCCAGGGGGCATAATTGGAACGGACGATTATCACAACCCGCAGTTCGAGTCTGCTGATCCCGTCTTCTATCATGAGAAGCCCGAGATTGTAGCTGTTGCGACAGAGGCTGCGGTAGAAACTCTGGGTTTTAAGAACACCGCGGGACAGCGCATTCCAATTGTCAACCGTAACCTGCGACAGTGAAGTAACTTCCGGAAGAATTCCCCATATTTCGAAAAATCCTTCAGGAGCGAAAGCCGTTATCCACTCCCAGTCTCCGGTTTTGCCGATGTAACGATCCGCTTCATTCTTTTCGTGGAACAGATAGTCAGAAAAGAGTAAAGAGCCATTTTCAGCGAAGTAGCTGTCGGCCTTCACACGCAGAAACCGGTGATGGTTTGATGCCACCCTGTCTGCCTGGATCTGAAGGTGCGGGTGCAGAAGTGATCCGCCTGCTGCGGGCAGATGATTCTGTGTTATGGCCATATAGAAAGCTTCACGATCATTGGCGAGAAGGCGCTGCAGGTAGTCGGCGCAGTTTAAAAAACTGTTGGTGTAGGAATCATGTGAAGCGGTGCCGATTTCCACGAAATGGATGTCATCGAAGATGCTCACGGCGGAATAGGCGCCGTAGGGAAAAAGATTCGGAAACAAAACCGAATCACCCCGGATCAGACGTCCGTCCGGCATCAATTCAGGAAGCAATCGAGGCGTTTTTGATCGAAGGGCAGATCGACAGAACGGGCACATGGATGTATCGCCTGCAAATGGCGGCGGTGCGGGAAGGAACTCAGTTCCCGCCTCGCGTTCCCCTGTGCGGGTGAAAGTGATCCTGCTTGTGCGTCCCGTGACGGGGTTGGTTCGGATTTCTATGGGCGCCTGCTCGATCTCGCCGGAAGGGGAGATGAAACGGGCGGTTATGGAATTTTTAGTAAAATGAAGCAATGAAATCTCCCTTGAGATCCTTTAATAACATCTGGTAGTTGCCATATCATCCCTCTATTTTTTTGTCGATAAAAAAAGCAGTTCTTATTCCGACTGGCCCGGAGAAGAAAATATTTTTAAGCTAAGTCCTTGACGAGTTTGATTTGTAAATATAAATTGTACAAAAGGTGTTTTGATAAAATTTATACTTTTCCGAGTACAGTTAGATTTTAACAGATTTTTGGTTAAGTCTTATGATGAGGTGATACATGTTCAAGGTTTATCGCAGATTTATTTTCTTCCCGGTAGTTATTGCGCTTTTTCTGATCATTATTAATCCCGGCTTTATTCCAACTTCCCTAGCTGGAACTCCCGGAAATGAAGCTAAAAAACCTGATGAGCCGATTACTCCGGTTAAAGTTGCTGATGTTGAAAAAAAAATGGTTTTCGAGCAGATATCGCTCATTGGAACTGCCGAGGCGGTTGCTGAAAGTATTGTGGCTTCAGAAGTATCGGGAATCGTGGAATATTTTCCGGCAAAAGAGGGCGAATTTATGAAAAAGGGGCAATTGATTGCAAAACTGATCTCTGAGGAAACGGATCTGAGGATTAAAGGAGCAGTAGCCCAGAGAGAAAAAATCAAGGTGAGCCTTCTCTATGCGGACAAAGAGCTCGGACGTTTTACGAAGCTGAAAGAGACAAACAGTATAGCTTCAAACAAATACGATGAGATTCTGCATAATTACAATGCGCTTACTCAGGATATTAAGCAAAGCGAAGCGGATATCGAACGGCTTTTGTATGAGCAAAAGCGGAAACAGATTTTTGCCCCCATTTCAGGTTTTGTCGCAAAGGAGCATATAGAGATCGGCGAATGGGTTAATGCCGGAGGGCCTGTTGTTACCATAGTTGATCTGAGCCGGATAAAAATTAATGTTGATGTGCCTGAGAGATACGCGGTTCTGCTTTCATCCAACAGCGATGTGAAGGTTTCAATAAAAAGCCTTCCCGGAAAGCAGTTTGCCGGAAAAATTCATGCGGTTCTTCCCCGTGGCGATACCGGTTCGAGAACCTATCCGGTCAGAATATTCATCCCAAATCCCGGTATGAGAATTAAAAGCGGGATGGAAGCTGCCGCGCTTTTTTCCCTCGATAGCGGTAAAAACGCTCTTCTTGTGCAGAAAGATTCGATAGTACCGGCCGGTGATAACAGGATTGTTTTTACGGTAAGAGACGGGAAGGCCTACCCTGTCATGGTGAAAGTTCTTGGATATTATGACGGAAATGCGGCTGTTGAAGGCGACCTGAAACAGGGAGATAAGGTCGTAATCAGGGGAAACGAGAGGCTGAGACCCGGGCAGCCGGTTATGGTGGCTGAATGAAGCTGATCGACACCTCAATTAAAAAACCAGTTACTGTTACTGTGGGAGTAATACTCGTAATATTGTTCGGACTGATTTCGGTTTACAGGATACCGATTCAGCTTACTCCAAATGTTGACCTTCCCGAGATTTCAGTTGAGACCAGATGGCGCGGCGCAAGTCCCCTTGAAATAGAAAGAGAAATAATTGATGTACAGGAAGAGGAGTTGAAAAACCTTGAAGGTCTTGTTGAGATAACAAGTGAGAGCCAGGACGGGATCGCTTATATCAACCTGATGTTTGAGATAGGTACAAAAACCGATGAAGCGCTCCTAAGGGTTTCCAACAAACTTGACCAGGTAAAGAAATATCCGTCTGACGTGGAGAAGCCGCTTATTAAATCGGGCGGAAGACATGAAAGCGCTATTGCATGGATGATAGTAAGTTCACTTGAAGGATATCAGGGAGTTCTTTCCCAGGAATATGATTATTTTGACAAACATGTTAAGCCAAGGCTTGAAAGGATACCGGGCGTCGCTTCAGTAAACATTTACGGGGGACAGGAGAGGGAGCTTCAGGTAATTATAGATCCTGAAGCTCTTGCTTCACGAAGCGTAACCGTTCCAGAACTTATTCATGCCATTGACATTGAAAACAGAAACATAAGCGCCGGAGATTTTGATGAAGGCAAAAGACGCTATATTGCAAGGACTGTCGGAAAATATATAAGCGAAGAGGACGTCCGCAGGGTTATAATAAAAAGAATAAATGGAGCTCCTGTTTCTGTCGGTGATGTTGCAAATGTTTCTCTCGGCTACGAGGAGAAAAAAGTTGTTGTAAGACATGAAGGCGTTACCACCATTGTTATGAATGCAGTGAGAGAGCCAGGAACAAATGTTCTTGTAGTCATGAACAGAATCAGAGAGGCTCTGGCGGAGCTCAACAGCGGCATATTGAAAGACAGAAAACTGAAAGTGGAACAGGTTTACGATGAAACAAACTATATTTACAGTGCAATCAAACTTGTCAAAAACAATATATACTTAGGGGGCAGCCTTGCTGTAATAGTTCTTCTGTTATTTCTGAGAAACTTTGCCAGCACTCTTATCGTTGCCGTGGCAATACCGATAAGCGCCATAGGCACATTTATCATCATGACGCTGATGGGGCGTAATATAAACGTTGTCAGTCTTGCAGGCATAAGTTTTGCCGTCGGAATGCTTGTTGACAACGCTATTGTGGTTTTTGAGAATATATTTCGCCACAAGGAGATGGGGAAAGGACGCACTCAGGCGGCCTACGACGGAACTGTCGAAGTTTGGGGGGCGGTTCTTGCGAGCACGCTGACAACTGTCTCGGTATTTTTGCCGATCGTTTTTGTTGAGGAGGAGGCAGGACAGCTTTTCCGTGATATCGCAATTGCGATAAGCGGTGCCGTTTCCCTGAGCCTGATTGTTTCAATAACCGTTATTCCTTCACTTTCCGCCCTGATTTTGGGAGATGTTAAGCCCGGAAGTCATTTTAACGAAAAAAAATTGAGCCTTTCCGGTCTTGCCGGCAAAATCATCGATGCTTTTACCTGGTTTGTCCGGCGAATATGCGGAAGTATCACGGCTAAAATAATTGTTGTCGCTGTTATGGTCTCTTTGGCCATTGGAATATCGATTGTTCTTCTTCCAAAGACAGAATATCTTCCTGAAGGGAATCAGGAAATGCTTTTTGGAATTCTTATTCCTCCCCCCGGATACAATCTGGGAGAACTTGAGGGTATAGCTAAAACCGTTGAAAAGGATATATTGCCCCTTATTGAACATGATAAAAAGAGTGAAACTGCTGAAAAACTTAACATGCCGCCTGTTAAGAATTTCTTTTATGTGGCATGGGGGCAGCAGGTTTTCATGGGAGTTATTTCTAAATATCAGGAAAGAACAAGGGAACTGCTTCCATATGTCTATGGGGTGCTTAGAAAAATTCCCGGCATGATTGCAATCGTACAGCAGCCGAGTATTTTCTCACGGGGAATCGGTAAAGGGCGTTCAATTGAAGTTGAAATAAAAGGTCCTGATCTTAACAAACTGATAAACATAGGAAGGCAGATATTCGGAGCAACCGCACAGATGATTCCGGGAGCCCAGATACGTCCGATTCCGGGTCTTGATCTCGGAAATCCCGAAATGCAGGTTGTTCCAAACCGTGACCGTTTGACCCGCCTTGGCATGACAACATCAGATCTGGGATTGACTGTTAGTTCGATGGTTGACGGTGTGGTTGCAAGCAATTACCAGCTTTACGGGGATGAAATTGATCTTGTAGTGAAAAACCGGCCTGATATGATAGGACGGATTCAGGATATGAGAGACCTGCCTGTTTTATCGACGTCCGGGAAAAAAGTTACTTTAGGTTCTGTCGCTGATATAAGTCTTGAAGAGGGGCCGACCCAGATTAACCATATAGATTCCGAGAGGGCGATTACTATTCAGATTATACCGCCCCGGGAAATACCTCTTGAAGCCGCAATGGACATGGTAAGAGAGAAGGTGGTTGAGCCTATTAAAGCATCGGGAAAGCTTTCAAGCCTTTACACAATTAATCTCGGAGGAACAGCCGATGACCTGACACGTACCAGGAAGGCGCTTTTTTGGAACTTTATTCTGGCCATAATTATATGTTACCTGCTTATGGCCGCTCTCTTTGAAAATTTTTTCTATCCTCTTATTATTCTTTTTACTGTGCCGCTCGCTGCGGTAGGAGGTTTTATAGGCCTTTTTCTGGTGAATGTTTTTCTTATTACACAGCCGCTTGACATAATCACGATGCTCGGTTTTGTAATACTTGTGGGTGTGGTTGTAAACAATGCCATTTTAATTGTACACCAGTCATTGAATAACATGAGGGATTCGGGAATGTCTGCAACGGATGCCATAGTTGAATCGGTCAGGACACGCATTCGCCCGGTATACATGAGCAGCATAACGACAATATGCGGTTTGCTCCCGCTAATATTTGCTCCGGGAGCAGGTTCTGAATTTTACAGAGGGCTTGGAGGCGTGTTTGCCGGAGGCCTTCTTGTTTCGTCTGTTTTTACGATATTTCTGATACCTGCGCTCTTGAGTCTGACATTCGATGTCACGGAATTTTTTATAAAGAAGAAGCTGGCGTTTCGCAAATCGTAAAACGGAGACCAGAAACCATAAATAATATAACTGAAACCAGAAAGCGGCCACAGATACTTGCCCCTGCTGGAAACAAAGCCTCGTTTCTTGCCGCGATAGCAGCCGGTGCAGATGCGGTCTATTGCGGCCTCAAGGTTTATTCCGCCCGCATGGAAGCAAAAAATTTTACCGTCCAGGAGCTTGTACCTCTCACTCAATTAGCCCATGAGAAAGGGATTGACGTTTTTGTTGCCATAAATTCACTTTTAAAGCAGGAAGATCTTTCTTCCGTCGGGAATCTTGTGGAGCAGCTTGAAAGGTTTGTTAGACCGGATGGCCTCATTATACAGGATCTCGCTCTGATCGACCTTGCGAAACAAACCGGTTTTTCCGGTGAACTCCACCTCTCGACACTCGCCAATGTTTCGCTTCCTTCCTCATTAAAACTTATAAAGGAAAAGCTTGGCGTCAGCAGGGTTGTTATTCCAAGGGAACTTTCGATTGATGAAATAAAAACACTTGCCGGAGAATGCCCTGAAGGCCTCTCCCTAGAAGTGTTTGTCCATGGCGCTCTCTGCTATGGTATTTCAGGAAGATGTTACTGGAGCAGTTATCTAGGTGGGAAAAGCGGCCTGCGCGGAAGATGCGTGCAGCCCTGCAGGAGACTTTACACTCAGGGCGTCATAACGGGCAGATTCTTTTCGTGCTTGGATTTAAGCCTGGATGTTTTGTCGAGGGTTTTATTGCCCATTCCCGAAATAAGCGCATGGAAAATCGAAGGACGTAAAAAAGGTCCTCACTATGTTTATTATACCGTAACTGCTTATAAAATTCTCAGGGATTTCGGTAGTGATCCAAAAGAGAAAAAAACGGCCGTTGAGCTCCTTGAAAGAGCCCTTGGAAGAAAAGGCACCCATTACCATTTTCTGCCGCAGAGGCCGTGGAACCCTGTTATGTCTGACGGGCAGACCGGATCGGGACTTCTTATCGGAAAAATTCAGGGGCCTAAACAGAACCCTTATTTTATGCCAAGGGAAGAGCTTCTGCCTGGAGATCTTCTGCGCATAGGGTATGAAGATGAAACGTCTCACGGCACTCTGCGTGTCGGAAAGTATGTGCCTCAAAAGGGACGGCTTTATATAAAACTCTCTTCCGGTAAAACTCCTGAACCGGGAGCTCCTGTATTTCTCACGGACAGACGCGAAAAAGCCCTTGATGAAATGATTTCGGAACTTGAAGATGAAATAAAAAAACCGCCTCTTTCAGAGCTGCCGGTGTTGGAGTTTACCGAGCAATTGCCAAAAAAATATAATGACAAACCGACTGTTTATGAGGTTTATGTCTACAGAGATTACGGAAAGACGGATAAGGGCAAAAAGATGGGATTGTGGCTTAACGCTGAAGATCCCGATGGGATGAAAAAGATCGGTGATAATTCCTCCTGGTGGTGGCTTCCGCCTGTAATATGGCCTGATGAAGAAAAGAGATACAGAGAATGTATCGATACTGCAGTTGAAAAGGGAAGCCGTAACTTTGTTTTAAATGCTCCATGGCAGACCGTGCTGTTTAATACATTAAAAGGACTGAATATATGGGCCGGACCATTTTGCAATATCTCGAATGTTCTTGCCGTGAGAATCTTGAAATCGCTCGGTTTCTCAGGGGTAATAGTAAGTCCTGAGCTGGGTCACGATGATTACATGATTTTTGTTAAAAAAAGTCCTCTTCCACATGGAATCGTCATTTCAGGAAACTGGCCGTTTACAGTTTCAAGAATTCTTTCAGACGAGGTGAAACAAGTTTGTGCATTTATCAGTCCCAAGGGGGAGCAGGCATGGGTCAAGAAATACGGTTCCAATTTCTGGGTATATCCTAACTGGAAGATTGATCTGACGGACAAGAAAGAGGAGCTTAAAAAGGCCGGTTACAGCATGTTCATCCATCTTGTTGAGCCTTTGCCTGAAGGTATGGAAATTAAAACAAGAGAAGGCATATGGAACTGGGAGATAAACCTGATTTAGCCGTCACTTTTTATCAAGATGTTTCTTCAGCTGGTTTTCTAGTTCCATGAAAAGATTTTTTTGCTTTTCAGCCTGTTGCGCCTGAATCGATGCTACTTTTTGAGTCAATTCCTTTCTTGAATCCTGAAATTTTTTTAATTCCTCTTCCATGCTGCTTATCTTGACATCTTTCGGGATTTCCTCTATTGCGAGATGATTTTTTACAAAAAGTCTTATACCGAAAGCTCCTTCAACAATTTCAATGACTCCTGTTTCATTCAATTTCCGGCAAATATAGTTTCCCTGTTCCAGTGAAAAGGAAATAAAATTGCTGACATCATCTATGGAGGGAGGAATTGAGTTTCGGCGTTCCAGAACCCTGATTGCTGAAACTACCAGATGTGCATCTTTATATAGATTAATATTCGGCATAATTAATAGTAATAATAATCTGTTACAAACCTTAATTAATTGTAAATCAAAATATTGGAAAGTCTGTGTCTTGACATATAAATGTGATGAGAGTAACATTTTTTCCCAATTTGTCAAGTAACCACATCTTAATGGATTCCTGAAATATAAACAATATATTAAGACTAATGGAGGGTGCCATGACTGAGATAATTGATGTAAAGGCAAGAGAAATTCTCGATTCAAGGGGAAATCCAACAATAGAAGTGGATGTAACAGTTGTCTGTGGCGCTACGGGGAGAGCTTCGGTTCCTTCCGGCGCTTCAACAGGGACGCGCGAGGCGCTTGAGCTTCGTGATATCAAGGCAAAAAGATTCGGAGGCAAGGGTGTTTCAGGAGCTGTTAAAAACGTACTTACCCGGATCGCTCCGGCAATCCGGGGTATGGATGCAGCGGATCAGACTGCGCTTGACAGATTCATGATCAAACTTGACGGCACTCCTAACAAGTCGAAATTCGGGGCTAACGCAATTCTTGGTGTTTCAATGGCTGCTGCAAGGGCTGCCGCTGCCGCATTCGGACTGCCTCTCTACCGTTATCTGGGCGGTATTAACGCAAGATATCTTCCGATGCCCATGATGAACATTATAAATGGCGGTGCCCACGCAGCAAACAATTTAGATATTCAAGAGTTTATGATAATTCCTGTCGGGGCAAAAAAACTATCTCAGGCTGTTCAGATGGGGGCGGAGACTTTTCACAGTTTAAAAAAGATTCTTAAAGGTAAAGGCCTTAATACAAGTGTTGGTGATGAAGGAGGCTTTGCTCCGAATCTTAAATCAAATGAGGAAGCGATAAAAAATATTATGCTTGCCATTGAATCAGCAGGATATAAGCCATTCCGCGATATAGGCATTGGAATCGATGCGGCTGCAAGCGAGTTTTTTCAGAAGGGCAAATACAATTTGAGTTCTGAAGGAAAACAGCTTAAATCTGAACAGATGATAGATTATTACGAGCAATTGATAGATAAATATCCCATACTATCCATAGAAGACGGGCTTGCGGAGCAAGACTGGAAAGGCTGGGAAGTTATGACAAAACGCCTTGAAGGAAGCGTCCAGCTTGTAGGGGATGATATCTTCGTTACCAATCCCGAGATATTTGCCAGGGGTATCGAAAAAGGAATTGCCAACTCTATTCTGATAAAACTCAACCAAATTGGAACTGTAACAGAGACTCTTGATACAATTGAAATGGCCAAGCAGGCGGGTTATACGACTGTTATATCCCACAGATCAGGCGAAACGGAAGACTCCTTTATTGCCGACCTGGTTGTCGGCATTAACGGCGGCCAAATAAAATCAGGGTCTATGTCAAGAAGCGACAGAGTGGCAAAGTATAACCAGCTTATAAGGATTGAAGAAGAGCTCGGAGAAGGAGCCCTCTTTTCAGATGAGATTTTATAGCAGTTTATATTAAAGAAATCAGGAGTCAGAAGACAGAATTCAGGCTCCTAAGCCGGCTAATATCATAACAAGAGAGGTAATTACAAAATGGGAATGACAAGCTTTTCTCTGTATCACTTTTGCAATTACCTTAAGAGACTATAAGATTTACGAGGCGCTTATATGGTAAATGATACGAAGTATATTTTTGTGACGGGTGGAGTTCTTTCATCTCTTGGTAAAGGTCTTGCTTCCGCATCAATAGGAGCGCTTCTTGAGAGCCGAGGTCTTTCCGTGACCATTCAGAAACTTGACCCATATATAAATGTCGATCCCGGGACAATGAATCCTTTTCAGCACGGGGAAGTTTTTGTGACTGATGACGGTGCCGAAACAGACCTTGATCTCGGGCACTATGAGCGCTTCACAAGCGTTAAAATGGGAATGGACAATAATTTTACAACCGGTAAAATATACTATTCAGTTATTTCAAAGGAGAGACGAGGGGATTATCTGGGTGGAACTGTTCAGGTTATTCCGCATATTACTGATGAAATAAAAAGAAGCATCAAACTCGTTGCGGACGGTGTAGATGTTGTCATAGTGGAGATAGGCGGTACAATAGGAGATATTGAAAGCCTTCCTTTTTTAGAAGCAATAAGGCAGTTTAAAACCGATGTCGGCAAAGAGAATGTCATTTATATTCATCTGACACTAGTTCCTTATATTACAACTGCAGGAGAGGTTAAGACGAAGCCGACCCAGCACAGTGTTAAGGAATTGAGGAGCATAGGTATCCAGCCTGATATACTGCTTTGCAGGGCGGACAGGGATTTGTCAAAAGATATAAAAGGGAAGATTGCCCTTTTTTGTAACGTGGGTGTCGATGCTGTAATTACTGCAAAAGATGTCGAGTCGATTTATGAGGTTCCTTTAAATTTTCACAAAGAGGGTCTTGATGATAAAATCATAGATCTTCTTAATATCTGGACGAGGGCTCCGCGTCTTGACGCCTGGGAGAATCTGGTAAGAAAAATTAAAAATCCAGGATATTCTGTCAAGATAGCGATTGTGGGTAAATACACGAACCTTATAGAATCATATAAAAGTCTTAATGAAGCCCTATACCACGGTGGATTTTCAAATGATTGCCGGGTCAGCCTTTTTTTTGTGGATTCGGAAAGTATTGATAACAGCAATTGCGAGGAGACTCTCTCTGGTGCTGACGGAATATTGGTTCCGGGAGGGTTCGGATCACGGGGAATCGAGGGGAAAATATGCGCCGCAAGATATGCCAGAGAGAAGAAAGTTCCATATTTCGGAATATGCCTTGGGATGCAGATAGCAGTAATAGAATATGCCCGGAATGTAGCGAAAATGGAAGGCGCACACAGTTCCGAATTTGATGAAAAGACGCCTTTTCCTGTCATTTACCTGATGCTCTCCTGGTATGATGAAAAAACGAAGACAATTCAAAACCGGGATATTACTTCTGAAAAAGGCGGAACAATGCGTCTTGGCGCATATCCATGCCTTTTAAAGGAAGGCACCCTGGCGAATTATGCTTATAATACGGAGAAAATTTCAGAGCGGCACAGACACAGGTACGAATTTAACAATAAGTTTATGGGAAGACTCGAAGAAAAGGGGCTCGTTGTCAGCGGGACTTCTCCGAGCGGTGACCTTGTTGAAATCATCGAAATAAAAGACCATCCGTGGTTTCTCGGCTGCCAGTTCCATCCTGAGTTCAAGTCGCAGCCTATGAATCCCCACCCTCTTTTCAAATCATTCATTGGCGCGGCGTTAAAAAAGAAACTTGAAACAGGCGGAAGCTGAGTTCATGGTAAGCCGTGACTGGTCTGCACGGAATCGACCTTAAATAGCAAATTTGACTTCCAACTAAGTTGAGTTGATG
>JAWOHP010000133.1:0-3405 GCA_046485065.1 Desulfobacterales bacterium
GATGGCTTCGTAAAAAGTCCAAATATGCTCACTTAATGAGCTTTTTGGGGATTTTTAAATCACTTCGCTAAATCGCAAGAACTCGGGCTAACGCCCTCAAACAGCTTGCGATTATTAACGCTCAGTTCTTTAAAAATCTATTTCCCAAAAATCTCAAATCCGTTCGCATATGACTTTTTACGAGAGCATCATAATTGTATGAAAACAAAAGATTCATAACGAAAGGAGATTTGACGGATGATGGTAAAGAAACAAACTGGGGATTTTCTGAAAGTGATACTTGTATTGACCCTTCTTTCTGTAATATGGGGCTGTGCTTCAACGGGCGAATTTCGTGGTCAGGGAACAGCGGCGAACGTAAGCCTTGAAAAAAAGAACTACAGGATCATAAAAGTCGCAGCCAGGGGTGAGAGCAGTGGCTTCAAACTTTTTGGAATCATTCCTTTTGCCAGCCCGACGTACTCTGAGGCAAAAGAGTCTCTTTATGAATCTATAAGTCAACCGCTGGAAGGTCGTGCAATCGCTCTTGTAAATCAGACTGAAGATCGCTCATATATGTATTTCATCCTCTTTTCCATTCCAAAGATTACACTTACAGCTGACATCATTGAGTATCTCGATGAGACAGGAAAGTAGATTTGGAACGAATCGCAGGAATCAGCGTAAAGGTGTGCCTGGTATAACTTTTTTATCCAGAGTTGCGACAGCGCAGCCGTTTTCATCTGTTGCCGCAAGCAGCATTCCGTTTGATATAATTCCCATTATCTTTGCGGGTTTGAGATTTGCAACAACAATAATCTGTTTTCCTTCAAGCTCTTCCGGAGCATAGCTTGAAGCGATTCCGGCCACAATGGTTCTGCTTTCCCCGATATCGATTGTAAGCTTTAAAATCTTTTTCGCTCCCGGAATTGACTCCGCCTTTGATATGTTCGCAACTCTTAAATCAATGCTGCTAAGCAGTTCCAGTGTTATTTCCGGTTTTATGGCCGGCGTAACGGTTTCTGTTCTCTTTTCGGGCAATGACGATTCCATCTTTTTTTTATCGATTCTCGGGAAAAGTGTTATTGATTTAGGAAGGCTTGTTCCAGCCTTTATGCTGTTCCATATTTTAATATTTGTTAAATCATAAAACGGTTTTTCACGATCCTGCCCCAGATGATACTGCATAGTTTTCGCAGTATCAGGCATAACGGGATAAATAAGACCCGATACGACCCTTAATCCTTCAAGAAGATCATATATGACGAATTCAAGCTCCTTCCTGCTGGTTTTCTTTTTTGCGAGAACCCATGGAGCAGTTACATCAACATACTTGTTCATGAGGCTGATAAATTCCCAGATCGAAATCAAGGCTTTGTGAAAGGAGAAACTATCCATCGCTTTTTCATATTCTTCAACGGCAGCCAAAGCCTGGATTTTGAGGCCACCCCTGAGTTCGTCTTCGGTTTCAGGATCAATTTCGGGAACAACTCCTCCCAAATATTTATGAGCCATTGTTATTACCCTAGAAAACAGATTTCCAAGATCATTTGCAAGGTCCGAATTAACACGCGCAACAAGAGCTTCTTCGTTGAAACTGGAATCAAGGCCAAATACCATTTCCCGCATAAGGAAAAACCTGAAGGCGTCCAGTCCATAAACGTTTTTCAGTGAAAGAGGCTCAACGACATTACCAAGACTCTTTGACATCTTGCTTTCATCTATATTCCAGTAACCGTGAACGTTAAGATTTTTGTATACAGGTATTCCTGCGGCCTTAAGCATTATAGGCCAGTAAATCCCATGAGGTTTTAATATGTCCTTCGCAATAACATGCTGTGCGGACGGCCAGAATTTCCTGTACAGCGCGCCATCCGGATATCCTAAGGCCGAAACATAGTTAAGCAGAGCATCAAACCAAACGTAGGTTACATATTTATCATCAAACGGAAGGGGAATTCCCCACTCGAGACGTGTCCGGGGTCGGGATATACATAAATCTTCAAGAGGCTCTTTTAAAAAAGATAATACCTCATTTTTATAACGTTCAGGCCTTATGAATTCGGGATTCTGCCTGATGTGGTCAATAAGCCAGTCCTGGTAGCGGCTCATCCTGAAAAAATAATTTGATTCACGAATGGTTTCCGGTTCGGTTTCGTGATCCGGGCATTTACCATTTACCAGTTCCCGCTCGGTATAAAAACGTTCACAGCCGAAACAATATAGCCCTTCATATTCTGAAAAATAAATATCCCCTGAATCATATATTTTCCCCAGGATTTTCTGTACAACAGCTATGTGTGAAAGGTCGGTTGTCCGTATGAATGAGCTGTACTCAATATTCAACTCAGGCCACAGGTCTTTAAAGAGTCTGCTTATTTTATCAACGTAAATTCGCGGACTCAGGCCTTCATTTTTTGCTGCGCGTTCAACTTTGTCACCGTGTTCATCGGTACCCGTAAGAAAAAATAAATCCTTCTTTTGCATTCTGTTGTAACGGCATATTACATCGGCAGCAATAGTAGTGTATGCATGCCCGAGATGAGGCTTTGCATTCACATAATAAATCGGAGTTGTAATATAAAAGGTGTTGCTCATTCTACTCCCTTATATTTTTTTATATCTGAATCAATGTCAAGCTCTTCGTGTTTCCCATTATCCGTTGTATTATTGTTAAATATTACTTTTTCATAATATTCTTCTTCAGGAACTCTATCAATATCATAAAGTTCAGGAGAATCCTCCCCCATAGATTTATCCCTGCATGGAATTTCCTGGTATATTCCATGTTCATATGTAAGACAGCACATGAGCCTCCCGCATTGTCCGGAAATTTTGGTCGGGTTTAAGGAAAGGCTTTGATCTTTTGCCATTCTGATAGAAACAGGCCAGAACTTATCCATGAATAGAGAACAACAGATCTCCCGGCCGCATCTTCCAAGTCCTCCGCACATCTTGGCCTGGTTTCGTATTCCAACCTGTCTCATTTCAATCCTGACAGATAGCTCCTTTACAAGCATTTTAACAAGCTGCCTGAAATCGACACGCCCTTCTGCGGTAAAATAGAATGTAAGTTTGCCGGCATCAAAGGAACTTTCCACTGAAAAAAGGTTCATTTTAAGGTTAAGCTCTTTCAAGCATTTAAGGCAAAACGCCTGCGCATTTTTTTCGATCTGCGAATTTTTTTCTTTTTGACGGTAATCCTTTTCATTCGCAAGGCGAATCACTCTTTTCAGTGGTTTGTCTGGAAGCTGATCGCAGGGGACAGGCGCAACCGCCACAGTGCCAAAGCCCAGTCCCTGCTCGGTCTCAACGATTACATGATTTCCAATATTCACCACGAACGCGCCTATATCGAAATCATAAACTTTACCTGCCGGTTTAAATCTGATGCCTACAATTTTCATATATACTGTGAAGCCCGGG
>JAWOHP010000150.1:0-43209 GCA_046485065.1 Desulfobacterales bacterium
GATGGCTTCGTAAAAAGTCCAAATATGCTCACTTAATGAGCTTTTTGGGGATTTTTAAATCACTTCGCTAAATCGCAAGAACTCGGGCTAACGCCCTCAAACAGCTTGCGATTATTAACGCTCAGTTCTTTAAAAATCTATTTCCCAAAAATCTCAAATCCGTTCGCATATGACTTTTTACGAGAGCATCAATAATGGAGATTATACTTATGCCAGGACATGACGGAACAGGACCGAAGGGAGAGGGGCCCATGACCGGCAGAGGTAGCGGTTATTGCCTGCTGAAAATTCCCCACAGCCCCGACGAGCCTAAGATAGGATTCGCCGGCCTATCCGGAAAACCGGTGGCTCTTTTACCTAAAAGACCAAGATGCAAAAAAGGAAATATTAAGCGCATTAGTAAGAAAAGAAAGATTGACCAATGATAGATAAAAAATACCTGTTTGGCCCTGTACCTTCCCGCAGGTTCGGGAGGTCGCTGGGCGTGGATCTGACCCCATTTAAAACATGCAGCCTGGATTGCGTGTTCTGCCAGTTGGGGCGGACCACGAATAAGACGATCACCCGAGATGAATATGTCGAGACGGATGCGGTAATTACTGAACTTGATGAGTGGCTGCAAAGAGACGGACATGCGGACTATATTACCCTAGCCGGTTCCGGAGAGCCAACGCTTCATTCCCGCTTTGGGGAAATTCTGGAATACATACGAAAAAAAAGCACAATTCCTGCTGTTCTCCTGACCAACGGCACGATGCTGCAATTTCAGGAAGTGCGGGATGAGGCTGCCTGTGCCAACATAGTAAAGGTTTCTCTAAGCGCTTGGGATCAGGCTTCTTACAGCTGGGTGAATCGTCCCCACCGGCAATTGCAGTTTGACCGGTTGATTGAAGGGCAAAGGGCTTTCCGCGATCAATTCAAGGGGCAGTTGTGGCTGGAGGTTTTTCTGGTAGGAGGGATAAATTCGATTCCTGCAAATGTTCGAAAAATCGCTGCCTTTGCAAAGGAGATAATTCCGGATCGTATCCAACTCAATACAGCTGTCCGGCCACCGGCAGAGGATTTTGCTGCGCCCCTGTCCAAAGAACGCATGGAGGAGTTAATCAATCTGTTTTGTCCTTCTGCGGAGATTATTACGGAATTTGAGACAAAAGATGGAGACCATGTGAAGGTTAGCCAGGAAGAAATATTTTCCATGTTGAAACGACGGCCGTGTACGGCGAACCAGATCGTGGAAATATTCGGGATGCATCTCAACGAGGTGTCAAAATACCTCGGCAATCTGATGCGTACCGGTAAAATCCATACGGAATTTATAAATTCCTCTGTGTATTACGCAGCTAAAAACCAGATTGAGAAAGGCTGTTCCCGCATATGAATGTAAACATAGGAGAAAATAAAGATGAAAATTGCTGTAAGCAGTAATGGAAAAGATTTAGATTCAAACATAGATCCGCGTTTTGGCAGGTGTGCATATTTTATAATTGCTGAGACAGATGATATGAGTTTTGAGGCCTTTGATAATGAGAGCATTGCCCTGGGCGGAGGCGCAGGCATTCAATCCGCACAGTTTGTGGCATCAAAGGGTGCGGTACTTGTAATAACCGGTAATTGCGGCCCCAATGCAGTTCAGGCCCTTTCTGCCGCCGGCATTGAGATTTATTTGGGGCAGACCGGGACGGTCAGAGAGTCTATAGAAAAGTACATGAGGGGAGAGATTAAATCCACAAATACACCCAATGTTGACGATCACTACGGTATGGGAGGCGGAGCAGGTATGGGAAGCGGAGCAGGTATGGGCCGCGGTATGGGTAGAGGCATGGGTATGGGTGGAGGTATGGGGATGGGTGGGGGCAGAGGAATGGGTCGTGGAATTGGAGGCTCAGTTTCGAAAAGTTCGGTGCAGTCAAGCGCCACAAGGTTGTCCGGGGAGGAAGAACTGAAGAATCTCAAAAACCAGGCAAACAAGATGCGCAGGCAGATTGAACAGATTGAAGCAAAAATCAATTCCTTTGAAAAAAAATAGAGACCGCGTCTTGCGTTAGAATATAAAAAGTATAAAAAAATGAAGATAGACGCAATTCAAAGCCACCCGCTATGCGGGTGGATGTTTACTCAGAAACAATAATCGGAGGTTGGGAATTTATGGCAAAAGGAAAAGGTAGTCAGCAAGACCAGCATCAACAGCAGGATGCGGAGATAAAGGAAAGATTGGTTCGAATAAAAAACAAGATATTGGTCATGAGCGGAAAAGGGGGCGTAGGCAAGAGCAGTATTGCGGCCTATCTCTCGGTGGCTTTGGCTAATAGGGGCTACAAAGTAGGTCTTATGGATGTGGATCTTCACGGTCCCAGTATCCCTCGCATGCTTGGTCTAAAAGGAGGTGTCGGACCAGCCATCAAGGAGGGAAAGGCCCACGCGGTCAAGTACATTCCAAATATGGAAGTGATTTCCATTGAATCGCTTATGGGAGAGAATAAGGATGCGGCTATGATCTGGAGGGGGCCGCTTAAGATCGGCGTCATAAGACAGTTCATATCAGATATTGAGTGGTCGGATCTTGACTACATGATCATCGATTCTCCTCCCGGCACGGGTGATGAGCCTCTGACCGTGGCACAGACCATTCCCGATGCAATGGCCCTGATTGTAACAACGCCACAGGAGATTTCATTGGCAGATGTGCGAAAGTCCATCAACTTTTGCCGCCAGGTTAATATGAAAATCTTAGGCCTTGTTGAGAACATGAGCGGTCTTAAATGTCCTCACTGTGGAGAAATGATTGAAATATTCAAGACTCACGGCGGCATGCTCATGGCAAAAAAGGAGGGCCTGAGACTTTTGGCAACTCTGCCCTTTGAACCTGATGTGGTATCGAACGGTGATACAGGGGATATGTGTATTCTGGACAACAACAAGCTCTTGATTACTCAGGAGTTTAACAAGATGGTGGATGAGATTGTGAAATTGACAGAGACCAGGGCAGAGCCTTCTCCCAAAACAAACAAGGAGTTTCAAACCGGAAAAAAGCTCTCAACAGACACAAAAGTGCTTGTGATTCCTGTGTCGGATGGAAAACTTTCAGCTCATTTTGGACACTGCAAAGAATTCGTATTCATAGAAACACGGGATGGAAAGATAGTAAAAATGGAAATTCGCAACCCGCCAGCACATGAGCCAGGAGTATTGCCGCGGTGGCTCCATGAACAGGGGGCTGATGTAGCTATAGTTGGCGGGATGGGAGAAAAGGCGCAGGAGCTTCTAAAGGAAAAAGGAATTGAAATAATCATTGGCGCTCCGGTGGATTCCCCGGAGTCCCTGGCAAACCGGTACATTTCGAATACTCTGACATCGGGCGCCAATGTCTGTGATCATTAGGTTGCGGGCAGGCTGTCGACGGGATGGAAGAACAAAGTAGCGGCAGTGTGATCATGCCGAGGGACGGCAGAACATAGGAGCATAACTTATGCAATATCACAACAGGGCGAGGAAGATTTGATGAGTAATGATTTTGATGCTTTTGTTGAAGATTTGCAGGATAAAATTTATCAGGAAGCGAGGTCGGCATATGGTGATGTCGCGTTTCAAAGATGGCTTAAGCCTTTATATATGGGCACTATGGAGGACCCCGACGGATACGGACTCGTCAAAGGGTCATGCGGTGATACCATGCAGATTTATTTGAAATTTGAAAATGATAAAGTCAAAAAAATATCGTTTAATACCGATGGGTGCGGATCAAGCGCAATTTGCGGATCGTTTGCCGCGGAAATGGCTCTCGGAAAAAGAACTGACGAGATAGTTGAAATAACTGGTGAAAAAATTCTCGAGGTTCTGGGTGGTTTCCCGAAAGAGGATCAACACTGCGCATTTCTCGCGGCAGAAACTCTTCAAGAAGCCCTGAATGACTACATGATCAGAAAAAGCAATAAATAGATAAGACATACAGGTCTCTATTGATAAAATCTAATGCGGCTGCAAAAGTAAAACCAATTTGAAGACCCGGCACAATAGCGCTGTAACTGCAATATATACAAGGAGTAAATGATGATTATCAGCATAGCGAGCGGAAAAGGCGGCACAGGAAAGACAACTGTAGCCACCAACATGGCCGTTTCTCTCGGAGGTGATGTTCAGCTACTGGACTGTGATGTGGAAGAACCCAATGCCTACCTCTTCATACATCCTGTGATTAACGAGGTTAAGACAATTACCACCCCTGTTCCCGAGGTGGATATGGAAAAATGCAGCCTGTGCGGAAAATGCGGGGAAATATGCCAGTTCAAGGCCATCGTGGTAATTGGTAAAACCGTACTGCCCTTCCCCGAAATGTGCCACAGTTGCGGAGGATGCATGGAGGTTTGCCCTGAAAAGGCTATTACCGAAACAGGTCGTGAACTTGGTGTAATTGAACGGGGCAGCAGGAACGGACTGGAATTTATCCACGGGAAATTAAGGGTCGGCGAGGCCATGTCTCCTCCTCTGATCAGAAAAGTGCGGGAATATGCCAGGACTGAAGCATTGACCATTATTGATGCTCCGCCCGGGACGTCGTGTCCGGTCATCGCTTCCATGAAAGATGCGGATTTCGTTCTCCTTGTGACCGAGCCTACTCCTTTCGGTCTGAATGATCTTAAGCTCGCTGTCGGGGCTGTGAGTATCCTTGGTATTCCCTGCGGTTTGATTATCAATCGTTCGGACATGGGGGATGATAAAGTTAAGATTTATGCGGAAAAGGAAAAACTGCCCATTTTGATGGAGATTCCCTTTGACAGAAAAATTGCGGAGGCATACTCTAGGGGAGAGATGATTGTGGAAGTAATGCCCGAGTGGAAGGAAAAGTTCCTGAACTTATACCACCAGATTGAAGAAATGAGCTTACATAAAAATGATGGCTTCGTAAAAAGTCCAAATATGCTCACTTAATGAGCTTTTTGGGGATTTTTAAATCACTTCGCTAAATCGCAAGAACTCGGGCTAACGCCCTCAAACAGCTTGCGATTATTAACGCTCAGTTCTTTAAAAATCTATTTCCCAAAAATCTCAAATCCGTTCGCATATGACTTTTTACAAGAGCATCAAAAATAACTGAGGATAATAAACACGCCTGTACATGAAAGAAAAGGGAAGGAAAAGTCTCATGAAAGAATTGGTCGTTATAAGCGGAAAGGGTGGAACAGGCAAAACCAGCCTGCTTGCCGCTTTCGCTTCTCTGGCAAAGGAGAAAGCGCTCTGTGATGCAGATGTTGACGCAGCAGACCTTCATCTCATCATGGATCCCAGGATTAATGAGCGCCATGATTTTGAGTCCGGTCATGAAGCCGTAATTAACCGGGATATGTGTACACAATGCGGCCTGTGCCGGGAATTGTGCAGATGGAATGCCATTAATGAAGAATTTATCGTGGATCCAATTGTATGTGAAGGATGCGGGGTCTGCTATTACTTCTGCCCCGAAAAGGCAATCGGATTTCCTTTAAAAACCTGCGGAGAGTGGTATCTTTCTGAGACCCGTTTCGGCCCCATGGCACACGCGCGGCTTGGCATTGCCGAGGAAAATTCAGGTAAGCTTGTAAGCCTTATCCGGAAGGAAGGCAAAAAACTTGCCGAAAGTAAAAACCTTGATCTCCTTTTGACTGACGGCCCTCCGGGGATCGGTTGCCCCGTAATCGCTTCACTTGGCGGGGCCACGGCAACACTCATAGTGGCCGAACCCACGGTTTCGGGAAAGCACGACATGGAGAGGGTGGCAGAACTGGCCGCCTTCTTCAAGGTGCCTGCCATGGTCTGTGTCAACAAGTTTGACCTTAATCCTGATATGGGGCAGGCTATCGAGTCCTTTGCAAGAGAAAAAAATGTAACCGTAATGGGCCGGATTCCTTTTGATTCGGTCTTCACGAAGGCTATGGTTCAGGGCAAAACGATTTTTGAATTTGACGGTCATTCTGAAGGATCCAGGGCGGTCAAAGTTATATGGGAAAATCTGGTAAAAGGGCTTGAGATATGAACCCATCGGGATTTTACCGGTTAAATCGCGGCTGAAAGAAAACGGGCGATTCGAAATGAAAGGCTATAATGAAATAGTATCGTGTTGCCCTGTGAGTATTCCATCTTATTTCGTTTCATGCTGCGTTTTGCAGTCACAGCATGTTGTTTTAATTAATTAATATAAATGAAATAAATAGCTGGTTAAGATGATTAATTATGAAATGTGAGAGATGTATGGTCGTAATTGCGGAAGGGGAAGAGAGACAACTCCACGGACAGATCCTTTGTGAAGATTGCAGCATGGATCTTCTCTCGCCAGCAAAGGCGTGCGATCCATGGGCAGTATACAGCGCAAAGATGTCTATCAAAAAACAGGGCAATGAGCTTCAACTCAACACTGTTCAGCAAGAGATCCTTGCAGTGCTGCGTGAGGAGGGACCAACGGAACCCCGGAAACTCGCCGGTCAACTTAAAATTAGGGAGACAGATATGGAGCGGGAACTCGCTACCCTCCGGCATATGGAGAAAGTGCGGGGCGAACTTAAAGATGGAAAACGGCTGATCCGGATCTGGGATCAGTGATTTCTATACGAAGAAACGCTGTAATAGGAATGTGTTGGCTGTAAAAGTTGTATTGAAGCCTGCGAACATGGGGCAATCACTGTGACGGAAACTTGAAGGACTCAGGCACGAATTGGGGATAAGGAGGAAAACATGGAAAGGATGTTTAAAGAAATTACGTTGGGCGGTGTGAAACTTTCGAACCGGTTTATCTTCCCACCGATCAAGCTTGCCTATGGCAGCCCGGATGGCACGGTTACAGACCGTCAATTGACATTTTATGGACAGATTGCGCAAAATGGTCCGGGTCTTCTGATCCTGGAGCCTGTTTCGGTAACACAGGAGGGGAAAGAACACCCGAAGCAGCTCTGCATACATCTGCCGGAATCTGCGCGAGAGCTGAAGAAGATTGTAGATGTGATTCATAGTCAGGATCGTCTTGCCTGTCTCCATCTGAACCACGCAGGCGCGGCAGCCAATCCCATGGCTACCAAAAGTAAACCGATGGCACCATCTGTCATGACATGTCCCTCCAACGGACAAGAGTCCGAACAGCTCGATGAAGAAAAAATTGCGGCAATAATTGAAGGCTACCGATCGGCGGCCCGAAAGGCTGTGGAATCGGGATTCGACTTCATTGAAGTCCAGGCGGGTCACGGATATTTAGTATCTCAGTTTTTGAATAAAAAAATCAACAAAAGGAATGATACATACGGCCGGAACCGGTTGCTTTTTGCTCAAGAAGTATTTTCAGCAGTCAGAGACGGCGCAAAGGGCGTTCCATTTGTTGTTCGCATTTCGGGCAATGAAATGTCGCCCGAATTTGGTATAGGTAATGAAGATCTGTCGCCCTTTCTGAAATTGGCAGAGGCGAACGGGGCATGTGCCATGCATGTGGGTATGGGTAATGCCTGCTTCAGCCCACCATGGTATTTTCACCACGGGAGTCTTCCTGAAAAACCCCAGATGGGTGCCCTGGCCTGGGTTCGAGAGCATACTTCGCTTCCTATTATCGTTGCAGGAAGGATGGGCAGAAAGGAACGTATCAAGGAGATCGCGGCAAACGGTCTTGCCGATCTTGTTGCCCTTGGAAGACCATTGATAGCTGATCCTTGTTTGATCGAAAAATGGAGGAAAGGAGAAGATGAAAAAGCGGTACTTTGTGCCTACTGTCTTCAAGGATGTCTTCATCGACTAAAAAGCGGACAGCCTCTGGGATGCAACCTTAATCCTTCAATCGGGTTGCCTCCTTTAAAACCTGCAGAGCGCTCCATGAAGATTCTTATAGCAGGTGGGGGTCCGGCCGGCATGAGCGCGGCGATCTGTTTGAACGAAAAGGGACACCGGGTCACCCTAGTTGAAAGGGATAATCACCTGGGCGGACAATTCGCGCTTGCGTGGCAGGCACCGGGCAAGGAGAAGATGAAGGAGAGTCTGGATTCACTGGAGTTGTCCCTGAAGGCCTCCAGTGCTTCCATAATCCTGAACAGGGCCGTAGATGCTGACTTAGTAAGAGAGCTTCAACCGGATCTCCTGGTATGGGCGACAGGAGCAATTCAAAACATCCCGGAGATAGCGAATCTTGAAAATCAATACTGTCTTACATCGATAGAATATTTCACCGGGGAGAAAGAGGTGAGAGGCCCGCGGGTCTTGGTCATTGGCGCCGGAAGAACCGGGCTTGAAATAGCAGAAAAACTGGGACGGGAAGGTTACGATGTGGTCGCTACAAAACGAACAGATCCTATCGGGAGCATGATGGAAATGATTACGAAAAACCTGACTCTGAAGCGAATAGGAGAGATGAAAAACGTTGTTCTCATGCCCCACACAACCGTCAGTGCATTCATAGAAAAAAGCGTGAATATAGGACAGGATGGGGTTAAGCAGTCTCTGGAACCTTTTCAGACCGTGATCCTGGCTTCGGGTATGCTTTCTGCTCCAGGTCCGGGTGAAGAGATCTGTAATATAGTTCCCAAAATCGAAGTTATAGGAGACGCCAGGGAGGTTCGGGATATTTTCAGCGCTACCCAGGCAGGCTATCAGCTTGCACTTACATATTAATAATCTTAAAAAAAAGGAGACAGGTATTATGAAGAAGGTCGGGCTGAACGCATTGGACAGGGTGGAAATTCTTACACTGCAGGACAATACCATTGATATAACCATGATGGACAACAACGCCATTGTCCAGAGAGCGATTGCGATCAAGGAAGGACAGATAAGAAACTCCATCCTGGCTGAGCACGGGTTTTCAGCTCTCGTAAAGACGACTGCCGGAGAAAAGAGCCATACGCTGCTTTTCGATTTCGGCTACTCTGAGGAAGGAGCAGCCTTCAATGCCCGTGCGCTGAATGTCGACATGAGTCAGGTGGAAGCACTGGCGCTATCTCATGGTCACAGCGATCATATAGGAGGTTTTGCCGCTCTGGTAAAAATGACAGGTAAAAAGGAGCTCCCGTTTTTTGTCCATCCCGGAATATTTAAAAGCCCCCGTTACATCAAGTACGGAGAGGGCTTTAAGTTCGATTTTCCGACGATCACAAGGAAAGGATTGGAACAAACGGGGGTAAAGATCATTGAGGCGAAGAAGCCCGAAACTCTCCTGGATGGCGATGTGGTTTTTCTGGGGGAGATTGAGCGGATTACGGATTTCGAGAAGGGCTTTCCTGTGGCTTTCTTTCAGGAGGGGACGGTTGAGAAATGGGATCCGATAGAGGACGATACTGCTGTCGTTATGAATCTAAAGGATAAAGGGCTGGTCGTTTTGTCCGGTTGCGCCCACTCAGGAATTGTCAACACGGTCCGCTACGCTATGGCCGTGACGGGCATCGAAAAGATTCATGTCATAATGGGCGGGTTTCACCTTTCGGGGCCGTTCTTTGAGCCCATAATAGGCCGGACTACGGAAGAGCTCAAGAAACTAAATCCCGCTCATGTTATTCCGACGCATTGCACCGGACGGAAGGCGATCCAGTTTATGGAGAACGCAATGCCAGAGCAGTTCATCCTCAACATGTCGGGGACAAAGTTGACTTTTGTCGCCTAATGTCTATTATTAGAAAATAACTTGATTTTGAACAAACAAAGGAGTTTATTATGAAAATAATTGCTGTAACCTGCGAGGAACCCAGTCTAGATTCTCCCGTTGATCCCCGGTTTGGACGTGCTGCCGGATTTTTAATAGTTGATCCTGATACCCTTGAATTCAGCTTTGTTGATAACGGATCATCTCAGGCCATGTCACAGGGAGCAGGCATTCAGGCGGCCGAAAATGTTTTCAGGTCAGGCGCCAAGGTCGTTCTAACCGGATATGTCGGCCCCAAAGCATTCCAGTCGCTTTCTGCAGCCGGAATTGAAATAGGAGAGAACCTGGAGAATATTACGGTTCGACAGGCAATCGAAAAATTTAAAGCCGGTGAGGTTAAAATGGCTACAGCACCCAACAGAATGGGGCATGGCGCATAAAAATGGCTCTTGCAGGTGGAAAAGGCGGGAATAAGACTTGCCCGAACAAGGATAATATAACGACAAATTAAAGAAATTGTTTTGAAAGGAGAGAAAATTGAACACATTAAACACATTAATAGCTGTACCTTCTTCAGCACCAGGCGGGCTTGACGCTCCATTGGGTGCACATTTTGGTCACTGTGATCTTTATACTATGGTTACAGTGGAAAATAATGAAATAAAAAAAGTTGACGTGATCCCCAATATCCCTCATCAACAGGGCGGATGCATGGCGCCTGTTGAGTATCTGGCCGGAAAAGGCGCCAGTAAGCTGATTGCCGGAGGAATGGGGTTTCGTCCGCTCATGGGATTCAACCAGGTCGGTATCAAGGTTTATTTCGGCGGAGATTTTCAGACTGTTGGGAATGCCGTGCAGGCGCTGATTGACGGCAAACTTCCGCAATTTTCTAATGAACATACATGCGGCGGCGGTGCACATTAAGAGAGGTTAAAGTTGAAAAAATTTTTAATTGTAACCCGAAATACAGGTAATTTTTCAAGGCTGGCCGAGGGATTGAGCGATAAGAACGCAAATGAAATTATATGGGCGGATTCCTTAACGGCCGCCTATTCTGCTGCAGCCGGTTCAATTGACCTGATCATAATCGATGAGAGGCTGGAGTTGCAACCGGGCCTGGATATCGCAAAAGATATGATTCGGATAAACGCCATGGCCAATCTTGCTATTGTAAGCAGTCTTTCGCCTGAGGAATTTCATGAAGTTTCAGAAGGACTTGGAATAATGGCTCAACTGCCGCTCAATCCCGACGAAAAGGATGCCGAGAAGCTTCTAAGTATATTGACAGCCATTTCATGAACCGCAATATTGAGCAGAGTTGAAGTCTCCCACCGCGGAGCAGACAGGGAATGCGCTCGCTTTTTCGATTCAATATTGTAAGTAATTGTCATTGAAGGGGGAGATCCCTGCAATCCGGATATGATTTTTGCACGGAAGACCTATTGATATTTTAGAAAAAAGGAGTAACTTATGCCGCTATTCGATTATTTGTGTCTGGACTGTGGTAAACCGTCTGAAATATTGCTTGTTGCTGCCGATGATCTCCCTTCATGTCATCACTGCGGCAGCCACAACTTGAAGAAACTGCTTTCCGCCCATTCTCAATATACAGGGCAGCAGTCCTCACGCTATCCAGGGCCGAAAGATACCGCATGCTGCGGTTCCTCCCCGGAACATGCAGGATGTGCAGGTCCCGGGAGCTGTTGCGGAAAACGCTGAAAAAGAATTGGCCGGATGAACGGAGATTTTAAATGAATACGGAAGGAACGGATTTCTGGCAAAGCCATTCTCTCAAATATCTTGAAATGGCTTTTCGGACCGATAAACAGGAGATTATCAATCACCCTGACGGTTATGGAAAAAAAACCGGTGATTGCGGAGATACCGTTGAAATTTTTCTCAAAGCCTCCGATAACATAATAGAAAAAGCTTCTTATAATATAAACGGATGCATGAATACCGCTGCATGCGCAAATACCATTGTCTTCATGGCCGAAAACAAAACGATTGACCAGGCATGGGAAATCACGCCGGAGACGGTTGCCGGATATCTCGAAACCCTTCCCGGAAATCATTTTCATTGTGCGGAACTGGCTGTGGGAGCTCTCTATCTGGCACTGTCAAACCTTCTGGAACTCAGCCGGGCGCAGTGGAAAAAAGCATATAACGCGCGATGAACTGATGGGTAAGCATGAAGATACCCCTTAACATATCGAAGCATTGTATCGAAACCGAGTCAAAGCGCATATATGAAGAGAGCCTTAAACAATATTTCAAGGCTCCCGATTCAGATCGGCCCGAACTGGAAGAAAAAATCGAAGGGCTCAGGAAATTTCTAGAGTATTCGGATTTTAACCACTTAAGGAGCAGTCATCCTGTTCTTGCGGGAAGAGAAGGGGGAGAGGCCGCACTTCATCTTCTTGGAGGGGATTTATTTGAAATTGAAATAGACGGCAGCTTTTACAAACCGAAGAGAAAAGACCGTTGACAATCCGAACGTCATTTATGAGCTTTCGACAATTTGAAGCTTCCCTCCACAATCAGCGGGATTTTTAGCTCGTTGCTTCGGTTCACTTTCATCTGGTCAGGATTCGGTTCCAGATTTATCTTTCAGGCATTCGGGTGTTGTTTTGGGAATACTTATTGTAAATTTTGACCCCTGACCGGGTAACGATGATACTTTGATAGAACCTCCATGCTGCTGTATTATTTTATTCGAGATAAAAAGACCCAATCCTGTTCCCTTTGTTCCCTTTGTTGAAAAAAATAAAGTGAAAAGTTTTTCACGAGTTTCCATGTTCATCCCGGTTCCGTTATCACATACTTCAAAATTAATATTTTTCTCATCCGGGGTTACCTTGAAAATGATCTGATGTCTTTCCTTTGATTTATCTCTCATACAGGCATCTACAGCGTTTTCGAGGATATTAATCAGAGCCGAATGTATACATCCCGAGTCGATCTCAAAATTTCCGGCCGAAGCATCAAAATCACGTATAAATTCAATATCTCCTGAAGATATCTTGCGCTCCACGCTCATAGCCACTTCCTCGGCAAAACTTAAGACATCGACATTTTCCCAGTTAAGATTTCTTTCCTTTGCATAGTAAAGAATATCCAGGACCATTTTTCTTATCCGATCAACCATAAGCTTGACAATTTTCCAACCCTCTTCAATCTCCTGCGAATTTTCTTTTGAAAAGCCTGATTCCACCTGATACATGCCGCCATCTAAACCTGTAAGCAGCCCTTTTATGCCGTGAGAGACAGACCCGATCATAAGACCAAGGGAAGATAAATGACTTTGCAGTTCCGATTTTTCACGAACCAGCTTTTCGAGATTTTCGGTGTATTCCCTTAACTGTCTGCGGCTGACTATCTTTTCCCGGACTTTTTTCAATGCCACATCAAGGATATTCACATTTATCGGTTTTGTTATAAAATCTGCTGCCTGATCCTGAAAACTTGAGATTGCAAGATCCATATCGCCGTGGCCGGTTATCATTATAAATTCGGTATCCGGACTTTCGTGCTTGATTTTTCTCAGCAGTTCTATTCCGTCCATGCCGGGCATCTTGATATCAGAAAGAACAACGGGCGGTCTATGTTTTCTGAACAATTTAAGCGCTTCTTCGCCGTTTTCAGCAGAATGCACTTCATACTTATGGCTCTTCAGATAAACGCCGAGAACATCACGGATATCTTCCTCATCATCAACCAGAAGTATCTGCTTTTCCATCTTCAATATCCTTTATCGGGAAAGTAATGATAAAACAGGAACCCTGGCCCTCTTCCGAAACGGCCTGAATAGAGCCTCCGCAATCCTTAATTATTCCGTAACTGATCGATAACCCTAATCCGGTGCCTTTTCCCACTTCCTTGGTAGTAAAAAACGGTTCAAATATTTTTTCCAAAATCGTTTTGGGTATGCCGATTCCCGTATCGCATATTTCAACTTTTACATGGTTTATTTCCTTATGAGCCGCCAACGTTATTTTCTTTTCACCTTTTACAGTTTCGTTGTGCTTCCACTTCTCTTCTATGGCATCTCTCGCATTGATCATGAGATTAATGAAAACCTGCTCAAGTCTTCCCGGATCAGCCATAATCATCGGCAAATTCTTTTCAATATCCCAGAAAACTTCAATACCCCGCACCTTTAATTGCTGGCTGAATATTTCAAAAGCCTTCTCCATTATCTCACTTACATGCACTTTCACAAGATTTGCTTCGGATTTCCTGGCGAATTCTCTCAAATGATTTATAATACGTGTGGCCCGGTCTATATTGCTGTCGACTTTTACAAGCATATTGTTGAGAATAGATTCATCAATTGTTTCTTTCTTTCCGATCTTCTGGATGAAAAAGCTGCTGACAGTTTTAATGACGGAGAGCGGCTGGTTGAGTTCGTGAGCAACTCCTGTAGCCATCTCTCCGAGCGTCGCCATTTTGCTCGCCTGAATAAGCTGTTGTTCAACTTCAAGTCGTTTTGTGATATCGCTCGTTGTTACAAGAAGAACTTTCTGTCCGGGGTATTCCGAAGGAGAAATTCTGATGTTGACAAAAATGGTTTTACCGTCTTTTCTAATATGCTTAACCTGGTTTAAAACCGAATATACTCTCATCCTGAAGCCGTATTTTTCTTTTTCATCTTCCTTAAAGAGCTCCATAAACGATTTGTTGGTTATTTCCTCTTTTGCGAATCCGTAAACTGTTGTGACGCTCCCGTTGCAGTCGAGAATATTGAGAGTATCCATGTCAAGGACAAAAACAGGATTCGGCATGTTATTGAATATCGAATAATATTTCTTTTCGGACTTTTCCAGGTTTTCCTCAAGCCGCTTTCTTTGCGTTATATCGAGGCATACCTCCATGACCGAGATTATTTCATTTTTTTCATTTCTCACCGGTGAAGTGCGGGCAACCCAGTGTGTTGTCGACCCGTCGGCATTTATCCTCGATTCCTCCCCGTAATGGGGTTTCCCGTCAATTAAAGTCCTTTCAACAGGGCAGTTCTCACATTTTGAATCCCGGCCTTTATAGGCATGAAAACAATAATCGCCGGGAATTGGGTTGAAAAGATCCGAAAACTGGTGATTATACCGGATCAGTCTGAAGTTTTTATCTTGGATCGTTATCAGGCAGGGAACCAGCTCAAACAAATTCTGATACTCATTTTTCTGTTTGTTCAGTTCGGCTTGCTTTTCCCCGATCTCTTTGCCCATTTTATTTATGGCATCAGCAAGCTGTCCCATTTCATCTTTCTGGGAAACAACCACTTTGCGGTCATATTCCCCTTTTGCAATCAACTGTGTTCCTTCAATCAGTTTTTTTATCGGACGATTTACAAACCTTAATACAAAAACAAAAATCAGGAAGGATGTGCAAATGAATATGAAAACAGCGAGTCCTATGATTCCTTTTTCAAATAATAATATTTCCTTGTCTGTTTCTTCGAGGGATACGACAACATCAAGAGCTCCCAGAATCTTTTTTCCACTGGGATGAAAGTGGCATCCTGTTGAACAACCCGGTTCATTGACAATAGGGCTTATAATTCCAAGGAGTCTGTATCCCTTGGGAGAATGAAAGATTCTGGTGCGTTCTCCGAGCGAGAGTTCGGAAATAGGAGGTTCGGTTTTGTGACAGATATAACATGCTTCGATATTCGTATTCTTGTTCAAATCAGACTGTATGTTTGAATATTTAATCTGGCCGCCTTTATTAAATATCTGAATATTTTCAATTTCCTTCTGCTTTCCGATATTTGATATAATCTGGGTTATGTCATCCCTCGAGTTGAGCATCATGGAATAATGGGTGCCCAGCCGGATGGTGTTTGTTAACCTGTCGGTCCCTGCTACAATATGGTCCATAACGCGCGTCTTCTGATAGTTGATATTAAAATACGCCCAGGTTGAAATTAAGATAAGAAGGGTCAGTTCAACCGTAAGAATAAATTTATAAACCAGACGATGACGCAGAAATTCAAAGCGGTAAAACATCTGTTTCCTCTTTTAAAGCTAAATTATCCACAGGCTCATTTTGTTGGAAACGTTCATTCTTTCAATCATCCGGATGAAAGGGGATTGTTTTTATACAGTCAAAAACTGATCTGGAGATGATCTTTAAGTTTCTGGCGAAATTCGTCGGTAACGGAAAGATTTAAATCGAGCCGGAGATCTTTTTCTGAAAGGCCTATGACCATTCCCAGAAACTGAGGCAGATAGAGAACAGTTATGTGCAAATCAACTCCGCATTTTTTTGAAATTATTTTCTGATATGCCTCAAGGTTTATCTGACACATGGGGCATACCGTAACGATTGCATCAGCACCTTTTGCACCTCTTAATATGGCTGTTACAAGTTCTATTCCGATATCCATTTTTGTATTCATATTGGAAGCGCCGCAACACCTGCCACCCATTGACCATTGGTGAACATCAGCATCGGCGGCTTTAATCAGAGGCTCCATTGAAAAGGGCTTTTCCGGATCATCGAATACTTTAAAAGGTCTTATGCACTGGCACCCATAGTAGGGAGCTATTGAAAAACCGGCGAAAGACTTTTTTTTCAGATTTTTTAAAACAACGGGCCCGATATCACGTGAAACAATATCAAGGAGATGTCTTACCCGTACAATCCCGGTCAATTTAAGATCTTCCTCTCCCAGGATTATATTAAGTTTGTTTAAAAGATCAGAGTCTGTCCGGACTGCTTCAACCGTTTTTTTCAAATTGAGATAACAGGCGCTGCATGGAACAAGTATTTCACGACTTCCGTTCATCTTCTCGGCCAGAGCAAGATTTCTTGCAGAAAGAGATAAAGAGAGCAGCCGGCTGACCGATTCCGCAGCACTCGCGCCGCAGCAGGTCCAGTTTTCTATCTCTTCCAGATCAGCTCCGGCGGCTTTCATAAAGGCCAGCGTGGAAAGATTGTATTCGAGCGCCGTTCCTTCGAGCGAACAACCGGGATAATAAAGGTATTTCACGGTTTCTCCTTCTTAATCAAAGCCTTTTCACTTGGTTTGTTCAAGCTCTTTCGTCTTTAAAAAAAGTTTTTCCAATGACATCGTTCTGCCCGCTGCATGAGGCTTGAGGGAAAGTTTTCTTTTACCAAAAAGGCGCAATCCAAGGGAAGTGTAACGCAATGGAACCATGGGATTTTTTATGGATATAAAATACATGCTCATGAATTCGAGCTCCCAGACCCTCCCATGCTTCCGGACACTTTCCAGAAAATTGCCGTAAAAACAGAGTCCGGTTTTGAATACATCCGCTTTTTCACGCGCTGCAATCTGTTTTAATGCATACATCGCTTCAGTCAGGGGGAGCCCTCTCGGACACCTCAGTGTACAGTAATAGCATGCCGAACATAATCCGAATGTCCGGCTTTTGAAAATCTCTTCTTTTTGTCCTGTGAGAACAAGCCTCCACAGGTGGCGGGGAGTAAAGTCCATTCCAAATGCATTCGGACACGAACCCGTGCAAGTTCCGCACTGAATGCACGCATTTACCATCTCCCGGATTTCCAAAAAAGGATCCGGAGTCTCATGCTTTCTGCCTGAATCTGCCTGCTGTGACATTTGATTATTTCCCCGGCAAATATGCAACCCTTTTGTTTCATGCAATCTCTACGTAAATACCGTATCGATCACATCAAGCATACGGGCCATGTTGTATCCATCGACAATTGCTGCGCTGTTCGGACAAGCGGAAGCACATGCTCCGCAACCCTGACACATTATCACGTTGACTTTAACCTCATCATCTTCAATCACCCTTGCCCCGTAAGGGCATGCGTCGATACATTGACCGCAAAGAGAACAAAGGCTTCGGCGGACTTTCGCAACCACTTTTCCTGACCGCAATCTTTTTTGTGAAATAATCCTAAGTGCCCTTTGTGCTGATGCCTCTGCCGTGGCTATAGATTCTGCAATTGAATACGGAGAAAGGGAAATTCCGCATGAAAAAACACCTTCTTTCAGAGAATCAACAGGCCTCCATTTTGATTCGGCTTCCCTGAAAAAACCGTTTTCATCAACCGATGCTCCGAAACAATCCGCAATCTCCCCCGGCAGATTCGGAACAATTCCGGTTGCAAGAATCAGAAGATCGGGTTCGATGCTTACATAACGGCCTATCACAGGCTCAAACACGGTAACATCGATTGCGTCATCCTTTGTTTTGACCTCGGGCTTTTCGGATGTATCATATTGAATGAATATAACACCTGCCGCCCGCGCCCTGGTATAAAAGGTTTCCGTAAAACCATATGTCATCATATCCCGGTAAAGGATATATATTGAAATATCGGGGTTATGCTCTTTCAGGTAAAGCGCGTGTTTTAACGCCGAAACGCAGCATACGCGGCTGCAATAGTTTTTCTTTTCATCCCTTGAGTCTACACACTGTATCATGACAACCGTGTTAAGATGCGAAGGATCAACCGTTTTTTCTGCAAGCTTTGTTTCCAACTCCTTCTGCGTCAGTATCCTGTTGTTTTTCCCATATTCATAAGACACTGTCTTGGCTTCGTTTCCGCCTGTTGCGATTATTATCACTCCATGTTCTATTATTTTTTTCTCTCCTTCCCCGTTTTGAATCTCAGTCGTAAATTGTCCTACCCGGCCGTTCGACCAGACCACCCTGCTTGAGGTAAGTAACCGGATCAAAGGATTTGTTTCTATCTTTTTCCGCATATCATCCAGAAACGGCTGGACAGCAAGTCCATCCAGAGTTTGTTGTAACCATGCAAGATTGCCTCCTAACTTATCTTTCATTTCGACAAGATAAACCTCAAAGCCGTGAGCTGCTACTGCCAGAGCTGCTGACATGCCCGCAATTCCACCTCCTACAACCAGCGCCTTCTGACAGACATCTATTTCAGGAGCCGGAGATGGATCAACTCTCTTCAGCCCGGCAATGCCTTCCATAAGATATGATATAATACGTCCGGTTGATGATTGATCGACGGAGTCTTTCCTTCTCATGAATATTTCAGTGCGAATGTCAACAATATCGATCAACTCGGGGCTTAGACCGATCCGCCTTCCAAGTTCCTTCATCTTTTTAAAAAAGAGATACGGAGAACATGCTCCTATTAAAAGGCGGTTCGGTTTCTGTTCGTTAATAATTTCAACGAGATTATCCAATCCTGACCCGGTGCATGCCTGCTCATGAAAAACAACCTCCCCGATTTCCGGATCAGCTTCAAGCCTGCCTGTAATTTCATCAGAATTCATATATTCTGAAAATTTGCCGCCGCAAGTGCATATCAAAACCATTATATTCGGAATCTCTCTCGAAACATCCCTGAAACCATCGTCGGGAGATTCTGCCGTTTCACGTATCCCGGATCCGGAGCCTATTGCAATGGAAGCCGAAAGAGATGCCGCACCGGCCTGGACAACCGATTCGCCGATATCTTTTAAGCCTGAGAAAGATCCGCCAAGGAATATTCCTTCACGGCCTGTCCTCGTCAGTGAAAACGGCGCAGTCTGGGCGAATCCCCATTGGTTCAGTTCTATTCCCGACATTTCGGCAATTCGCGCAGTTTCAGGAGCCGGCCGCTGACCCACGGAAAGAATTACAATATCCTGGGGTTCTTCATGTATTTCGCCTTTTTTATCCGAATAGCGGACCAGGACATCACCGCTCTTTTCATCTTCATATATCGAATGAACGCGTCCCCGCTTGAAAAGCACACCTTCATTTACTGCCGTATCGAGGTAACGCTGAAATGATTTGCCGAATGTGCGCATGTCCATATAGTAAATGGACGATTCGATTGTATAACCGGATTTCTCTCTTGCAAGGATCGCTTCCTTGATTGCATGCATACAGCATACACTTGAACAAAAATCGGAGTCATATTGAAGGTTGCGTGATCCGACGCACTGAATCCAGGCTGCACGGCGGACTTGCCTCCCATCGCCCGGTCTGGTAATTTTCCCTTCCGACGGCCCTGTTCCGCTTAATATCCTTTCAAATTCAAGGCCCGTGATTATATTCCCGGAAGATCCATAACCGAAGAGATCTTTATCATCCGCAGGGTTAAAATATGATGTCCCGCCGCAAAGTATAATGGCGCCGACTTCAAGAGGACCTGTCTTGGATGCTTCGAACTCCTCATATACGCGGGTCACCATTGGAATAAGAACTTCGAGATCGAAAGGTTTCATAAGATAGTCGATGGCGCCTTCCTTCATGGCCTCCACCGCGGTCTCGACCGTAGCATACGCGGTCATCATTACGACGCTAAGAGAGGGATCGGCCTCTTTCGCTTTTTTTAAAACCTCTACTCCGTCCATACCCGGCATTTTAATATCGAGAAGAATCAAATGGTACGTCTCATTTTTCAGCAACTCAAGAGCCTCCTGCCCTGATGCCGCAATATTAACATCATAGCTTTCATCTTCAAGCCAATCCTTAAGGGAATTTCTCACGATCAATTCATCATCCACAACCAGTATATGAAACTTTTTCCTTTCCTGCTCGTAAAGTCTTATTGCTCCAGAAGGACACACCTTTTCGCAGGCACCGCATCTTGTGCAGGCGGCAGTGTCGATAATATAAGGATTCGGAATCGTGTGGGGAACAGGAAGATATATCGCTTTCCGGACGGTCAGGCCGGCATTGAACTCATCGGGAACTTCGACAGGGCAGACATCGGTACAAATACCGCATCCGACACAAATTTCCGGATCAACCCAGTGCGGTTTGCTGCGCAGCATGACTTTGAAATTTCCGGCATCGCCCTCGACCGCCGTAAGCTCGGTTGAAAGAAGTATTTCAATGTTTTCGTGAAAAAGCCCTTTCCTGAGGCATCTCTGGATGGAAGCATCCCTGTTGACAAGAGGCAGCATCTTGCACATTCCGCACCGGTTTGTAGGAAACTGATAATCGAGCTGGGAAAGAATTCCTCCTATGTGCGCAGACCGGTCAATCAATGTAACCCTGTGACCTGTTTCCGCAAGGTCCAGAGCGGCCCGTATACCGCTTATCCCGGCTCCTACAACAAGCGCCCTGCCTGTTTTTTGCACCATAAGAACCTCCTATTCCCCTATTCCAACTACTTCGACAAACTCGTTCTCACGAAAAACTGATAGAGGCGGAGGCTCATCCGGACTTCTTCCCGCCTCATACTCAAAAGCCTTCTGTGTTGTATAAGATACCGTCCTGAAGAGTTCCATAACCGGTATTTCATTCGGGCATGCGTTGCTGCACTGCCCGCATCCGACGCATGCCGTGCTCATATGGGCCAGTCGCGTCAAATGATAAAACAGGGTGTCTGTTGGCATCTTTATCGCCCCTTTTCTTTCAGCCCATTGCAGATACTGGTAAGGCTCATGATTAAAGACATCCGTCGTAAAAACGCATTCCCTGCAGTAACAGACGGGACAGGCTACTCTGCAATTGTAACAGTTTATGCAATCTGCGAAATATTCCGTAAGTTTCCCGATTGAGTTGGTGGCATTAACTGTTTTATCGAACATTTCGTCCCGAAGAGCATTCCTCTTCGCAACAATGGAATTGATTGCTTCCTGTCTTTCCTGAGGCTCCTGGCCTGAAGGAAGGCCGAGGCTTTTGCAGATTTCTTCTCCTGCAGGCGTATAAGCCTGTATCAGAAGCTGGTCGCTGATATTTATCCCTATAATTCCTATTGTTATGTCCGCTCTTTCAGGAATCGGATGTTCACACACCCTGCAGGCTGCCGACAATGGTCTCTCTTCACCGGCTTTCTTTTCTCCCGACAGCACCGTTTCCAGGAATATCGCGGTTGAATTCTCTTTCTTATCCGACACAAAGTGTTTATAATCAATGTTGGAATAAGCGCCCAGGCAATCGGTGCTTATTATTAAAACTTCATCAACGCTTGCCTGCTTAAGTTTTACCAGTTCGACAAACGCTCTTATCTCGCAAGGTCTCAAAACCGCTGCAATTTTACTCCCGGCAGGCTTTCTTGTGAGACTGGAAACGATCTTTGCGCTGTTAATCGGGAAAGCAGGGGCTAAAGGGTCGGCGCCTTCAAGGCGTCCGGGGTCATATACCAGGACAGGTTTTACAGAATTATTTGCGGCAAGGTGCATCGGCACAAGAATAGAACCGATATTGTCCAGCCTTAGAACGGAACTGAAAAAATTCCTTAATGCCGACTGTACATCCCTCTTTTCGACGCTCAAAATATAGGTTGCAGACATACGCTCCTCCGGGCTTTATACTATACGCCTCTAAAGCAATCTTTTGTTTATCTCATATAACCATTTCCAGTTTTGCTTCGTTCGGTCCTATTTTTTTAATCTGCCTTACGAGATCCCTCATTACTTCGGAAAACATTATTCCGTCGCTTGCGCCTATCCACGTGAGACGCAGTCTTTTATCATCAATCCCGAATTTTGGCAGAATCTCTTTTAAAAGCTTAACTCGTCGTCTGGCCTTATAATTGCCGTTGATATAATGGCAGTCTCCCGGATGACAACCGCTCACGAGGACCCCATCGGCTCCTTCGAGAAAGGCTTTGATAATATACTGGGGGTCAACCATCCCCGTGCACATCACCCGGATCAGTCGTATGTTTTGGGGATAACTCAGTCTGGAAGTTCCCGCAAGATCGGCAGCTGTGTAAGTACACCAGTTACATACAAAAGCGATAATGGTTGGTTCAAAATCATCCATGACTCTCTCCGTTTATTGTTGCCTCTGTTTATAATATGATACATCGCCCGGTCAGATGCCAATCGATGCCAGCGAGTTCATGATACCGTCAAATTCCGCGAATATCTGTTTCTTCTTGAAATGTTTTACCTGGGCGGCGCCGCTTGGACAAAATCCGGAACAACTGCCGCATCCTTTGCAAACCGCTTCGTTAACGACTGACACTCCGCGGCGTTCATCAAACTCAATGGCCGAATATGGGCACAAACCGATACAGATCTGACAACCGGCACACACATCAGGATCAATCCAGGATATCGTTGACGGCACCTGAATGATTCCACGTGTTGCAAGTGACAGTGCTTTGGAAGCAGCTCCCGAGGCCTGGGCGACGCTATCAGGTATGTCCTTGGGTGACTGGCAGGCGCCGGCTAGAAAAACACCATCCGTAGCCGTATTCAGCGGACCCAGTTTGGGATGCTCTTCAAGAAAGAATCCATCCGCGCCCAGATTGACACCGAATATGCGCCCGACTTCATTTGCATCCCGGCGAGCCTCGATAGCGGAACAGAGGACGACCATATCAACAGGAACACGCAGAACTCTTCCCAGGAGCGTATCTTCAGCAATGGCGATTAGTTTTCCCTCTTCCTCCGGTTTTATCGCCAGGTTCGTGATTTCAGCTACTTTTCCCCTTATAAAGTTTGTGCCCTCCTCCTGGCATCTTCTATAAAACTCCTCATAGCCTTTGCCGTAACAGCGCTGATCAATATAGAAATCATATACGACCGTATTGTGCCCGACTTTTTCCTTGATCAGATGGGTGTATTTCAGCGCATACATGCAACAGACGCGTGAGCAGTATTCGTGATAATTAACATCACGGCTCCCGATACAGTGAAGGATGGCTACGCTGGCAGGGGTTTTGGTGAATTCACCTTTTTCATCCCTGATCAGAATTTTGCCTCCGGTCGGTCCTGTTGCATTGCTGAGCCGTTCGAACTCAAGACTGGTAAAAACATTGGGATAAGAGCCATATCCGAATTGTTTCATGGGTGTTGGATCCATGAGATCGTAGCCGGTGGCAATAATAATACTGCCGACTTTTACTTCAAATTCTTTCTCTTCCATGGTGTGATCGATTGCTTTGGCTTCGCAGACTTTGACACACTCCATGCATTCGGAACAGGTGCCGCAGTTCAGACAACGACCGGCCTCCTGCCTGGCCTGCTCTTCCGAAAAACCGTGGTTCACTTCGCTGAAAACAGCGGCACTCTCCGATGGCACCATATGTGAGGGCTGAGCCCTTTTTGCTCCGGAAATGTTTTCGGGAATTTCCTGCCAGTTACTGCCCGGGGTCTCCGAAATCGCAGTTTCTTGAGCATATACGTCAAGATTTTCACCGTTAATATACCGATGCATCTCCTCAACAGCCCTGCGTCCGGCCGCAACAGCCTCTATAACCGATGCCGGCCCGGTAACAGCATCACCAGCCGCGAATACATGAGGAACAGATGTCTGCATGGTCCGGGGGTTTACAACGATTGTATCCTTTGGGGTCAGATCAGGTCCGTTGCCGGCCGCAACCCAGTCAACATCCATCCGCTGACCTATAGCACCGATAAGCGCATCACATTCTATGATGAACTCCGAACCTTCCACCGGCACCGGGCGACGGCGTCCGCTGCCGTCCGGAGCTCCGAGCTCGGTTTTTATACATTTCAGGCCGTTAAGGCTGCCTTTTTCACCAATGATAGCCACCGGCGCGGTAAGGTAAAAAATATTTATGCCTTCTGCAAGGGCGTCTTCAATTTCCTCAGGATAGGCCGGCATTTCGTTTCTGGTACGCCGGTAAACCACCGTAACTGAATCACAACCAAGGCGTTTAGCGATTCTAGCAGCGTCAATTGCGACATTGCCGCCGCCTATAACGGCAATATTTTTGCCCGGCTGTTCACGGCTTCCCAGATTGATTTTCCTTAAAAAGTCCACCGCATTGAATATGCCGCTGAACTCCTTTTCACCGGGAATATTGATATCAAGGCTTCTATGAGCACCGGTTGCAAGAAAAACAGCATGGTATCCCTCTTCTTTAAGACTATCAAGCGTGAAATCACGGCCCAGGCGTTTGTTTAATTCTGTTTTAATGCCCAGCCTGAGTATATAGCCAATCTCTTTATCAAGTATCTCCGGCGGCAGGCGGTAATCGGGAATTCCGACCCTGAGCATCCCGCCCAGCTTCGGAAGCGCTTCAAAAATCGTTACTTGGTAACCTCTCAGCCGCAGGTAATAGGCTGCTGTCAAACCGGCCGGTCCGGAACCAACTACCGCAATTTTTTCGTTACGCTCTTTTATTTCAGGCAACGGCAATTCTGCCGGGTTAACCTTATCAGCGGCAAAACGCTTTAATTCCCTGATAGCGATTGCTTGATCGGTCTCCTTCCGCCGGCATTGATTTTCACATGGATGCGGGCACACACGTCCCAGCACACCAGGCAGGGGCAGCTTTTCCATAATCAGCTGAACGGCCTCTTTATATTTACCCTGTCCAATCAACTGCACATAACCCTGGACATTTATTCCGGCCGGGCAGGTTATAACACACGGCGCCCGATCCTTTTTGTCGATGCAGAAGGTGATCGGTACTGCCTGGGGAAAAGATCTGTAAATAGCCTTTCGGCTGCCCAGAGATTCATCCCACTCACTTAGAACGGATACAGGGCAGACGTTTGCGCATTCACCGCAGCCTGTGCAGACACCTTCTTTTATATAACGAGGCTTGCGGCGTATTTTAACTATATAATTGCCGATATACCCGGAGACTTCCTTCACTTCACTGTAGGAAAGGAGATTGATATTTGAATTCTGGGCTACCTCGACCATTTTGGGCGTGCCGATACATGCGGCACAGTCAAGCGTGGGGAATGTTTTGTCGAACTGCAGCATATGGCCGCCGATGGTTGTTTCTTTTTCGACTAGATAAACCTTATAGCCGGCGTTGCCGATGTCCAGCGCGGCCTGCATTCCCGATATACCGCCGCCTACCACCATTATATCAGGGTGGACATCAACCTCACGTGTTTCAAGACTGTTGTGATAATTGACCCGGTTAATGGCGGCAGCCGCGAGATTCTTAGCTTTACGGGTGGCTTCGTCTTCATCCGGAGTTACCCATGAAACCTGTTCGCGTACTGAGGCCATCTGGAACATATACGCATTAAGCCCGGCACGCTCGCATGCTCCGCGAAATGTTTTTTCATGAAGCCGTGGCGAACAAGAAGCAACAACAACCCGGTTCAAGCCATATTCTCTGATATCCTTCTCTATCATTTCCTGGCCGGGATCGGAACACATGAATTTATAATCCCTGGCTACAACCACATTTCTTATTTTCCGTGCAAACTCTGCAACCTCTTCAACCCTGACCTTTGCGGCGATATTTATTCCGCAGTGACAGATATAAAAGCCTATTCTGACAGACATGAATTTTCTCTCCCTACCTGATAAATTCATTTACCAGCCTGATAAGCTCTTCCGCTTCAGGAGGTTTTTCCAGAAATGCTTCGGGTTCGGGAATACCCTGCCCGGTCTTGAAACCGTCAAATTTCTGGTAATGAAAAAAGGTTTCCCTGTCTATGGCTGAAAGCATTATAACCGGAATCCGGTTCAACTGTCCGTCGTTCTTGAGTAAGCGATAGGTATGGATTCCGGATTCCCCGGGCATCATGACATCAAGTATGACAAGAGCGGGTGGTTTCTTTCGCGCTTTTCTTATCCCATCCGCACCGTTTTTAACTGCCAGTACTTGAAAGCCCTCGTTTCGCAGAAGATTTGCAAGGAAAATCAACATATCGAGCTCGTAACCTACAACCAGAATCTTTTTCTTTTTGGTTTTTGGCTGCATAAATTTTCCTAAAGCAACAATGATGGGGCTGTCGGTAATAATTAAAAAGAAGCTGGTACAAAGAATAAATAGTGCCAAAATATAAGCACACATTGTGCCAGAGATGATAAGGCAGATAAATATCTATTGATTACAACATGATATTATAAATAGCCGTCAATAACAGAGGCAGGTAAAATGAAGAGATAATGAGCGATATGCAACGCAAAACAAAAAGCAAATACTGATAACATGCTTAAATAGCAATAATTTTGATGATGCGTTGCAACGATGTGGCAATGCATGCAACGTTTCATGCAACTTGATGAACGGGCGCTGCAAGATGACAGTTTTGCATTACATCGTAATATTGAGGCGTTTCATCTTTCTCCAGAGGGTTGATCTGTCCATTTTCAACGCGACGGCGGCATCAACACGGCTCCAGTTGTTTTGTTTGAGGGCTTTTAAAATCATTTCTCTCTCTCTGTTACCGGGATCCGATTTTCTGTATAATTTCTGCGGTGAAGCCAGACTTTGTGATTTGAAGCGCTTTTGAATGTAATCCGGCAGATGGTGAAGTTCGATAGTATCCGACTGGCTTATGATCAAAGCATGTTCAAGAATATTTTCAAGCTCACGTACATTCCCGGGATAGTTGTAATTAAGGAGAATTTCCATTGCCTGTTCTGAAATATCTTTCGGCTGGTTATCGCCAGATGCGCAATATTTTCTCATTATGTGGCGTATAAGAATCGGAATATCGGCTCTCCGGTTCTTCAATGGCGGAAGTTCAATCCGCAGAACATTAAGACGATAATACAGGTCCTCACGAAACAACTGCTTTTCAACCAGACTTTCGAGTCCTCGGTTGCTTGCCGAAAGAATACGAACATCCACGTGGACAGGATGGCGGCTTCCCAGCGGATAAAAATCTTTATCTTCGAGAACACGAAGCAGTTTGGCCTGAAGAGAGAGCGGAAGATCTCCTATCTCATCGAGCAGAATTGTCCCGCCTGCAGCCTCCTGGAATCTTCCCGGTTTATCGCGGTCCGCGCCGGTAAAGGCGCCTTTAACATATCCGAATATCTCCGATTCAAGAAGATTTTCAGGCAGGGCAGCGCAATTTAATTTGACAAAGGCTTTGCCGGCCCGGCTGCTTTCAGAATGTATAACCTTTGCCAGAAGATCCTTTCCTGTTCCGGTAGCTCCTTCGATAAGAACAGTCGAATTGCTTCCGGCAACAACCCGGACAATATCAAATATCTTCTGCATGGAGGGATCTTTGCCGATCATATCATGAAAAGTATAATGCTCGCTGATGGCCTTGTTGAGCTGGTGAACCACCGTAAGATCATGAAATGTAGCAAGACCTCCGACGATAGATCCCTTCTCATTTCTTAATGCCATGTAGCTTGCACGCACAGGGATTACTTCTCCTCCAGACATTTTCATTCTGCCCTTGAAGCTGCTTCGTGTATTTCCGTTTTCAATGCAATCCCTGAGCATCTCAAGGTCATACTCCCCTTTTCTCTCAAACAGGGCGGAACAGGGTTTGCCGAGAACCTGATTTCTGGTATACCCCGAAATCTTCTCGGCAGCAGTGTTGAAAAAGGTTATATAACCTCCCCGGTTTACGGTAAATATGCCTGTATCAAGATTATCCAGGATTATTTTAAGGCTCCGCTCTTCAAAATGAACCCGGTTGATCAAATCGGCAATAGGAGAATGATCCTGTAAAATAGTCAAGCAACCAACCATCTTCCTGTCCGAATCATAAACAGGCGTGGCAAGACGCGTGACAAGTCTTTGCATATCAAAGGGTTCCGATATTATAACGGAAGAATCCTCATCATCCCAGCCCTTCCCGCTTTTGAACAGGCATTTTACCATGCAGGGAACCCCGCAGAAAACCTCCCGGCAATCCTTACCCAGAGCCTCGGTTTCCTTAAGTCCCATAAGAGCCTGAGCCGTACAGTTCATCGATGAAATTTTACGTTGGGTATCCACCATAAAAGCCCCGACGTTCAATTCATCCAGAACCTCAAGCCACTGATCGCTGAGAACATGCTTTCTGTTATCGGCGCTTTTTTTTGGCAACATATTATCTCCCGATTCATCTGTGTTAAGGTGAACCGACATTTCAAATCGCCTTCATGACTGGAATCAACAGCTTGAAAACCGTTCCTTTGCCGGGACGACTTGTAACTTCTACACGTCCCTTATGCCGTTCAATTATTCCATAAACAGTTGAAAGGCCAAGTCCGACACCATATCCATCTTTTTTAGTGGTATAAAAAGGCTCAAAAATACGGGGAAGATCTTTCTCCGAAATTCCGGTCCCGGTATCTTTTACGCTTATTATCACAAAACCTTCGGCTGAATTGCTTTCCGCCGACAGATCAATAGCTCCCCCGTCCGGCATTGCATCGATCGCATTGAATATAAGATTTATCAAGCATTGCTGTAACTGGTTGAAATCTCCTTCCACGTCGGGCAAATGGGGATCTACGGATATTTTAATTTCTATTTTGCTAAGCTCGAGTTTGTGCCGGCTTAAAAGCACGCAACGTTGTATAAGATCTTCCACTCTCAATCTGGCAAGAGCGGGATCGGACTTGCGGGAAAAGGTTAAAAGACTTGAAACTATCTGGGAACAGCGGCTTATTTCACTTTCGACCAGCTCAAGCTGGTTTTTAAACTTTTCATTGTTTTCATCCGACAGCCGGCCTCTTTCCAGAATACGGCGCATAAGCCGTACATAATTCAGAACGCCCGAAAGAGGATTGTTGATCTCATGTGCTACGCTTGCTGCAAGCCTCCCGAGAGACATCATCTTATCCTGGTGTAGAGTTTGGGCCTGGTCGACAACCTCTCTTTCCAGCAGGGCGGTATATTCTTTTATCTGTCTTCTTGCTGACCAGCGCTCTTTGGCCCGCTTTAAGGCCATGAAAAGGGCGTCGTGACTGACCGGCTTTGTTATAAAATCCGATGCGTCAAGCTGGAGGGCTCTTACCGCAACATCCATTTCGCCGAAAGCAGTTGCTACAACAACTTCAATATCCGGCGTATCCTTCTTCAGCATCTCCAGAACTTTAATTCCGTCCATTCCTGGCATCCTGATATCGGTGATGACTATTTGAGGACCCTTTTCAATGCATAGATTCAAGCCGGTTTCACCGTTCTCGGCTGTAAAAACCTCATACCCGGCATCCCTGAGAGTCATGGATACGACATCCCTGATATCCTGTTCGTCATCTATCAGGACTACTTTCCATTCAATAGGATGCAGCATAATAATCTCTCCGGGTAACAGGATGTCTTTTGTGTTGTTAAAGTATTATGGCTCTTCTCCCATTTAATTGGGAGAAAGGGGTACTGGATCAAGAACTTTCTTGGAGGTGATCCCTAAAGTTTTTGAATAAGGTCGCACAAAAGGCGCACACCGAAACCGGTTCCCCCGGCGCCGCAATAGTCCGTCTCTTTCTTTATGTATGCGGGCCCTGCAATATCGATATGAGCCCACCTCGTATCTTTTATGAATTCGGAAATAAACAGGGCCGCGGTTATGGCTCCGCCCCATTTTGAGCTGCTCATGTTGCTTATATCGGCAAATTCGCTTTTCAACAATTCCCTGTAATCTTCAGGAAGAGGCATACGCCAGCAGCGTTCGCCAGTCTTTTTTGCGGATTGAATTATCTTCTCCGCAAGCTCATCGTCGGGGGAAAAGAGTCCTGCGATTCTTTCTCCAAGAGCAACAACACATGCTCCAGTCAAGGTCGCCACATCAATTAATATATCGGGCTTGTATTCTTTAATAGCATAAGAGACGGCATCGGCGAGAATCAGTCGTCCTTCAGCATCAGTGTTGTTTATTTCAATTGTTTTTCCGTTATAACCTGTAACAATATCTCCTGGCCTAGTGGCATTGCCTGAAGGCATGTTCTCAACAATGGGTATGGCCCCGATTATCCTGACCGCAGGTTTTATTTTTGCGGCAGAAACAAGCGTTGCCGCAACTGCCGCAGCGCCTGACATATCCATTTTCATATCTTCAAGAGAGCCGGGAGGCTTTAGATTGATTCCGCCCGAGTCAAAAGTAATCCCTTTTCCTATAAGAGCTATTGTTTTTTTTGCGCCTTTGGGATTGTATTCGAAAATGAGAAGCCTTGGCTTGCTCCGGCTTCCGGCTGCAACGGCTAAAATTGCCCCGAAACCGAGGCGTTTCAGTTTTTGTTCGTCAAAAACCCTTACTTTAAGATTCTCTTTTACGGCTTTGGCAGTCATGTCTTTTGCGAGTTGTTCAGGTTTTTTAAAGTTTGAAGGAATGCTAATCCATTCCCTTGCAAGAACGGATCCTTTGCAAACAGTTTCAACCTGTGAAGGTAAACCCGAGAAATTTATCATGACCTCCGGTTCAACAAACAAACCTACTTTTTGAACCGGTCTGTTTTTCTTTTCATTTTTGTATTTATCGAAGACATGATTTCCCAGAAAAGCTCCTTCCAGCATTGGCTTAAGAATCTCTTTAGTCTCCATCCCGAGTTTGCCGGAAGAAGGAGCCACGATCAAAATATTTTCGAGCCTGTTTCTGATACATTTTTTTACGGATTTACCGCAAAAGGCACGGAGAGATTCTGAATCAATTGTTTTTATTTTGCCTATCCCCAGGAAAATTATTCTTGGAATTTTAATTCCGGAAAGATCAAAAAGTGTCAGTTCATCGTCTTTGGCGCCTTTGAATTCCTTTGCTGTCCCGGTATGATTCATTAATGAAACAACAGCGCTGTTATCATGAATTTCAGAATCTTCGCAAACCGGTATAATAACTGCATCAGCTTTTAATTTGTAAAGATCGCCTGTTTTAAGATTAAGCATCATTATTCCTCTTTATAAAATCTGACGGCAAAGCAATTAAATCTGGTTCTTCTCCCGACTAGTTGTGAGAAAAGGGCCCACATGATATGTTGTGCCACTCGAACCCTCGAATCCTGGAATCCTCGGACCCTTATCATTTATACATTGCCTCAATTTCGTTTTTATATATGTCCAGGGCCACGTTTTTTTTGAGCTTCATTGTCGGAGTCAAAAGGCCGTTATCAATTGTGAATTCAGGAACTATTGTAATTTTTTTGATTGATTCAAATGAAGCGAATTCCTTGTTTTTCTCAGCAATTTCGTCTTCGATGAGTTTTTTGATTTTTTCGTTTTTAATAAGATCGTTGACATCTTTAAATGGTATGCCATTCGCACCGGCATAATCCTTGACATTATCAGGGTCAATTGTAACCAGCGCGGATAGAAAATTCTTCCTGTCACCTATGACGCATATTTGATTGATGTATTTTGATGTGGCTAATACCCCCTCAATGGCTGACGGAGCAATGTTTTTTCCACCCGAAGTTATTATCAGATCTTTTTTCCGACCCGTGATTCTCAGGAAGTTTTCAGAATCAATTTCTCCGAGGTCGCCGGTATACTGCCATCCATCTTCCGTGATTGTTTTTGCCGTATCCTCGGGCATTTTATAGTATTCTTTCATCACATTTCGGCCCCTGTACATGACTTCGCCTTCCTCAGAAAGCTTCTGCTCAATACCGGGACCCGGCTGACCTACCCATCCGAAACGGAAATTATCGTAGCGGTTAAGGTTTGTGAAGGAGGTGTTTTCGGTCATTCCGATTCCTTCCAGCACCAGTATCCCCGCTGCGTTGAAAAATTTGCCTATTGCCGGGTTTAAGGGCGCTGCCCCGCTGATGCACCAGCGGACTCTGCCGCCCAGTGCTTCCTGTATCTTGCTGAATACGAGCTTTGTAGCAATTTTGTATTTAAAAGCGGTTGCAACAGGAATGGGCTTTTTGCCTTGCTTGAGATCGCTTATCTTATATCCAACATCGCAGGCCCACCTGAAGATTTTGAGAACAAGACCTCCCTTTGCTTCGGCGCCGCTCAAAACTTTTGAATAAACTTTTTCATAAATGCGTGGTACGCTCGCAAACCAGTGCGGCCTAGCAATCTTTATGTCTTCAATTATTGTATCCATGCTGCGAGTAATTGTAGTAGGACATCCGGCAAGCAATGTTGCATAAACACAGGTACGGGCAAATACATGTGCAAGGGGAAGAAACAGAAAAACTTCATCTCCGTCCAGTATCTGGGTGCTTAAGTGCACCGACTGGGATGTAAATGTTATATTATCATGGGTTAAGACCGCTCCCTTAGGCACCCCGGTTGTGCCGGATGTGTATACTATTCCTGCGGGATTTAAGGGGGTTACCTCATCAACTCTTTTCTTTAATTCATTGCCGGATATATCTTTGCCCAGTTTAAGGAATTCCTCAAAACTTATTACCCATTTATCCTCAGTGCCGCTGTTTCCCTTTAAGAGCACAACCTTGCGGATGTTGGGGATGTTCTTCCTTATTCCGAGCAGTTTATTGAGCTGAATATCATCCTGTGCAAAGATAACAACCGCATCCGAATGATTTATTATATACTCGCAATCCTTGGGCAGATTTGACTGATAGATCCCTACAGTGCACGCTCCTATGCTTGTAATTCCAAAATCAGCAAGGATCCACCTGTAGGAGGTATAGCTTAAGATATTAACCTTGTCATTCTTTTTAACTCCAAGGGCTATAAGGCTCTTTGAAACATTTTGCACCTGTTCGTAGAATTCCTTCCAGGTTACCGAGTCGAGACGACCGGCTTCTAAAAACCACTTGTAAGCCGGTTTATCGGGATACCTGTCAACAGTTTCTTTAAGCATTTCATGAATATTCTGAAAATCTCTTATCGGCATGAATCTCCTCCATTTAAAATTAAATATATAAGTTTCTTCTCCCAATAAGTTGGGAGACAGGGTTCAAGGGTTCGAGGATTCAAGGATTCAAGTGTTTTAATGATTTTATCTTCAACTTTCAGCATGTTTTTTCAACATTCCTGATATATCCATGCGGTTCTGATAGGCTTCCCTTTCACTGGAATCCTTGAACCCTTGGCCCCTCGAATCCTTCTTTTTTTACTCCGGAATAAAACCGGGTTCCCTTATTTCTGTCATCGTTATGGCGTTTTCAGGACAGCCTATAGCACACTGGCCACACCCGAGGCATTTATCTTCATGAACAAAGGCAGTACTTTTTTCTTCAACTGTAATTGCGCCAAACCAGCATCTTTCTTCACATGTTCCGCATGAAAGGCATGTCATAGTGTCGACCACAGGATGATAACGGCTTGGGTCGCACAATGAGAGGCGATCTGAAATCAGCATTGAAAAGGACTGACAGCAGCAGCCGCAGCAGTTGCAGATGAAATGACCAACTCCCGACTTATTCATTGTAACATGAACAAGGCCTGCCTCTTCGGTCTTATTTATAATGTCGAAAGCTTCTTCCTTTGATACTTCACGGCCGGTTCCCCTCTCAATGGTATAGTCGGCTCCACGGTTGATTTGAAGGCAAACCTCAACGGGCGCGTCACATTTTCGCATGGTCAGGCGGCATGTGCACCTGGTTACGGCTATACGGGTTGAGGATTCTATGATTTGCCTGATGCTTTCAGGCGCCAGCACCTTTACCTTCCCCGTTTCTATCGATTTTCCCACGGGAACAACCCGTGTAAAGGGGCGCGGCATGAATTTGACCAGAACATGAGCAAGTTCCGGCCATTCCCTGTCCATATATTCGCGCCAGAGATCGTAAAACTCGGGAGGCGCTTCAGGCCATAGAATGGTTCCGTCATGAAACTGGGCCAGGTGAGCAGGGGGACGCCATTGTGTTATACCGCCTTTTTCCTTCTTAAAGACGAGCCCCTTCCTGAACATATCTTTAAGGGCGGAATCTGTTTCCTCAACAGGAAGGTTCAATTTGACGGCCATTTCACCAGATGTGCCCGGCAGTGAAACAAGCAAATCAGCCTGATTGTCATTTATCATGCAGCGAAGAATTTGTGGAATCAGTTTTGAATCCTTCTGAAGCATCCTTTCAGCAAAGAGCTGATATGAAGATGTGTTTATCATTATCCCCCTCTATATGTGTAATATGAAACCTCTGCATAACACCCGGCATCGAATATCGAATATCGGACATCAAATATCGTTAGTAAAACGAAAGTATCCGGTTTCTGGTTTATCGATTATCATGTTTTTTGAATGTTCAACCAGGAATAACCTGTCGGGTATTATTATGAGAAAAAAAGTTGGGTGTCAATTAAGATAATCAGGATTACAGTGATAATTCACCAGGAATAGGGGAGTGTCTTATTAATTGTTATGTGTTTGTTATCAATACTTATATATTCTCCGTTGAGAAGATCCTTGAAGATACGGCTGACCATCTCTCTTGAGGATCCAGTCATGTTTGCTATTTCCTGATGAGTCAGTTTCTCTTCTATGAACAGCTTTTCACCTTTGGGCTTGGCATAGTTAACGAGAAGTCTTGCCACCCGGCCATAAACATCCATCAGGGCAAGGCTTTCAATCTGTTTTGTTGCCTCCCGAAGCCTTTTTACAACTCCAAATAAGAGATTAAAAGCAATATTGGGGTTTGACGATAAAATATCTCTGAAAACCCCGCTTGATATTATTAAAACTTCAGTCGTTTCCCTTGTTATTATGGTTGCGGATCTGCGCTCTCCATCTATAAATGCAATTTCACCGAAATATTCACCCGGGCCGAAAATCGAGAGAATGACCTCTTTACCATGTTCATCATTAATAATCGCTTTTACCTTTCCGCTGAATATAATGTATAGAGAATCGGTTTCATCTCCTTCATTCAGCAAAACAGTGTTTTTGAGAAATGTCTTTTTGACTGCCGCCAGAGCCAGCTCGGAAAGTTCATCATCGTTTAGGGATGAAAATATCGGGATATTTTTCAGTATTTCTGTAAGTTTCAAAATGGCAGCTCCAATCAGATTAATTTTACCGATTTATCCGGTTTCTCTTTTTTCCGGATTATCCGGTTTATTTAATGTTTCATCGATATTCTTATTCTTCAAAGATGGAAAAAATTTAATGAGTCTCTTTTTATCTTCAGTCGTTTCGGACGGTTGTTTTAAGTTAAGCTTTCTTGTGTGATCCATTCTGCAGTTGCCTTCAAAAACTACACCCTCGTGTATCACAAGAGATGAAGTTACTATGCTGCCGTAAACCTTACCCTTTGAATTAATTTCAGTGCTGTAAACGGCATTGATGTTCCCGTGGACCTCCCCGCTGATTACCACGAAATGAGTGTCGATATCGGCCTCAACAATTCCCCTTTCTCCTATGATCAGTGTTCCTTCAGAATATATCTGTCCTTTAAACTGGCCGTCTATTCTGAGGGTGCCATGAAAAGAGAGTTCACCTTTGAACGAGGTGTTTTCCCCAAGAAATGCCACTGCGTTGGCTTTTTTCATATTAAGGTTACCCGTGCATAATAAAATACAGTCATTCGTATATCTTGCATCGATATTTTATGGTTTATATAGTGTCCACCTGGAAACAAAATTTGGACACATATAAGTTTCCAATTCGGAAATAGGCAATTTTGGGCAAGCTCAAGGAAATCAAGGGATTGCGCGGAGACATACGTGATGTATGTCGCACAAGAAATCCCGCAGATTGACACCGAGATCGCACAAAAGGGCCATTTCCGGATGGAAACTAAATGAATTTTTAGCAGGATTTGTTATAAAATGCAAAGGGGAAAGTTTAAAAAACATACTGGATTTATTCTTCAGCAAGTTTTTTCAATAAAGAAATAATTTCCCATGAAAAACCTTCTTTGCGGCATGGCAATATGGCATTATTTGTAAAAACCGGATCGGATTCAATGTCGTAGCGGGAACTAAGAACAGCATTTTCCCAAATCCCGGTATGGGGAATAGGGGAGTAATATGCGGGAATGGGTGTTATGCCGGTTTCTTTAACTATTTTGATTGATGCCATGATTGAGGCTGTTTCCTGGCCGGGAAGGCCGACAAGCAGATATGCTCCAACCTGCTTTCCGGAAAATCCAGCTTCTTTCAGAAAGAATATTGACTGCCTGAATTCAGGCTCTGAGACTTTCCTGTCGAGGCTGCTTCTGCTTTCGAATAAAGTGGTTTCAAGTCCGAGCCTCACTGTCCGGAAGCCCGCCTTAAACATGAGTTCCGCGGTCTGCTTCGTTATTTCTCTTATGTGAATTGCGTTGGGAGTGTGAAACCTGATATTAATCCCGGCTCCGATTATACCTTCAAGGATCGGAATCGCATGGTTTTTTGCATCTGTCAGAAATGCGTCGTCATAGAAGGCAAAATCTTCAACTTTATATTTTTTGTGCCAGTGCATTATTTCATTTATGACTGATTCCGGAGTTCTTATCATCCGTTTGGGATTAAGAAAAAAAGATGCGCAGTAAGAACAGGAGAAAGGGCAGCCTCTTGAGGTTAGTATCGGAATGAAGGAGATTTTATTTTCGAGATCGAATGCAGGGTAGGGATAAGAATCAGGCTCATCTGGATCAAATTTCATGTCGGCGGAAAATCGGGTATATTCTTTTATGAGGTCAAGGATGAATTTTTCCCCTGATCCGGCAAAAACCCTGTCTGCGCCTGAATGTTTAACAGCATGATCGTAGCAGAGAGTAGCATATATCCCTCCGAGAAGAACCTGAGCCGAAGGAAATATCTCCTTTAAAACTCTTATTGTTTCAAAAAGGCCCGGATACCAGTACGTCATGTGAGAGGTAACTAGAATGAGATCGGGTTCTTGTACATCCGAAAGGTCTTTCCTGAACATTTCTTCAGATATCCCATATCTCGAATAATTTCTCGGAATATCTTCAAGTCCTTCCGGTTTCGGAATATGGGTCTTTAAATATGAGCCTCTTCCATCTTGTTTGGATGGGATATGTTTTTTAATATTCGTATGAAACCTGTTAAGGCAGTCAATAAATGTAACTTTGCATCCGTGCTCTCTTAAAATAGAAGCAAGATAAAGCAGGCCTATTGGTTTTGCCCAGTAATCATAGGCGGCAAAATCGTGTATCCACGGATTGATGAGCAGTATGTTGGGGCTGTCTGAAATCACGTTAAAAAGGTCAAATCAACCGTTGTCGGTTGAAAAATATTTCATGGATGTTTTTTTAAGCTCTCTGCGGCTGAATAAAATGGCATAAGTGTGAACGGAAGTTGCTTCCGACATCATGCGGACTGTTTCTCTGCATGATTCTTCGTTTCTGGCATGCACCATGGTATAAAGATTATACGGCCATTTCCTGGTGGGATTGCGCCTGTAACAGTGTGAAACCTGCCTGAAGGACGCGAGCTTTTTGCCGACCTCTTCTACACGCTCCTCTTCGACCTTCCATGCCGCCATCGCATTCGATTCGAATCCCGAGTTCTGGTGTCGCAAAGTCGCCCCAAACCGCCTTATTACGCCTTTATCGCATAGCTTTTTAAGGGTCTCAAGTAGGATTTCTTCTGTGATATCGAGCTGTTTTGCTATTTTGGCGTAAGGCCTCTTCAAAACTGGTATGTCTTCCTGTATTGAAGCGACAATCTTTTTTTCGAGTTCAGTAAGCATAAGGCGATATAGGAAGGAAGCGGGTAAAATGTCAAGGTTTTTTGACAGCCTCGTTATCCGTCGTACCAAGAGCTACTGGGAGAATAAATCATTAAATAATAAAACTATTGATAGATTCAGGAAGGTGTGATATAAGAAAAGACAAATCAGATGTTTTGTCAATGGATAACCTTATTAATTCTTTCATGAAGAAAGGAAGGTGCAAATTGAAAATTAAAAAAGTCAAAAAAGTCCCGACCGGTCTTTGTAAATGCAAACGTTCCTGCTAGCCGGATTTTTTTTCAAAAAACGAAAGCCTGTGTATAAAATGTTATGCACAGGCTTTTTATATTATCCCATCTGAAATCGATTTCTCCTTATGGCTAAAAAAGATTTTAAAGACTACATCTGTCGCCCTTATTGCGTATTTTTTAGAGAGGGACAAAAAGAAGAGATGGCCTGCCGGGGTGCGCAGATTGCTGAATTTCTGGTACATCATAAGAGGGTCGATCCTGAAAAAATCCTGCATTTTAGAAAAGATTCTCAAATATGGAAAAAGCAAAAAGTAAAACTTGAAAAACATATCTGCCGCAAATGCCCGTTTAAGGCTGAAGATTGTGATTTTCAGTCATCAGCACCTCCCGATGATACTGAACCATGCGGCGGTTTTATTCTGCTGGCCTGTTTGGTTGAAAGCAACGTAATCGAAGAATCGGTCCTGGAGACAATTATATGAAGGCCAATGACTGGCGCAAATCATATCTGCGATTACGCCCTGAAGCCGCGCTCAAAAGACTGGAAAATCCATTTGTATATCATATCAAAAGAGATGAGCTGTATGAAATTGACGGCCCGGCAGTAGATTTTCTGACCCTATGCAACGGCTCGTCAAAAGGTGAAGACCTGACCGCAGACACTGAATTTGTTGAATATTGCCTTGAAGAAGGAATACTGGAATCCATTTCACAGCATGATCCCGTGGAGATTTATGTCAACAGGCGTGTTCACCCTTCATTAAGATATCTGGAACTTCATCTTCTCCACAGGTGCAATCTTAAATGCGCTCACTGTTATCTGGGCTCACCCCGGTCGGGTGAAATGCTGTTGTCTGATGCCGTAAGTATCACACGGGAGTTTTCGGAACTCGGGGGACTCAGGCTCCTGATTTCCGGGGGAGAACCTCTTCTTTACAGGGATTTACAAACCTATATCGAGCAAACATCAGATTTTAATATCCGCCGCATCCTCTTTTCAAACGGAACACTCATTAATCCGAACAACATCGGATGGCTTAATGTGGACGAGATTCAATTCAGTCTTGACGGATGGGTAAAAGGACATGAAAGTCTCAGGGGGGCCGGGACATTTACGCTGACAATGCGCGGAGTATCGGCAGCCAGGGAAGCGGGTATTCCAGTATCATTTTCAACGATGATTCACCGGAATAATCTTGACGAGTTTGACCGTATGAGAGACTTTATGAGTGAAACAGATGCGGTTGAATGGGGGATAGATGTGCCTGCTGTTGCGGGTTCGCTTGCAAATCACAAGGATTTGACAGTTCCGTATAAAGTGGCGGTTCCTTTTCTGGAATATGCCTATGGAGGGGGATACCACGGGGCGTCGGAAGGTTATGCCTGCGGGCGACATCTTATGGCGGTTATGCCGGATGCGCGTGCCGTTAAATGCGGATTTTACGGAGATAAAACACTTGGTGACGCGCGCATAAGTCTTATAGATTGCTGGCTGAATATGGAGCATATTCCGATTGATAAGCTGGAGTGCAGGGATTGTTCCGTTATTAAAGATTGCAGAGGAGGATGCCGGTTCCGCGCACCACATCTCCTGGCACCCGATCCGGCTATGTGTTGTTTTTATGGCATACAGGGATAGTTTATTAAAGCAGAGGAGGCATATTCATGAAAATAATTGAAGCGAGAAAACGTGCATTATCTTCGGAAGGCGGAGAATATATACTTGGGCTTGAAGATACGGGAAGCCATGCCTGTTACATGATCTATGGAATTCTGAAACCCGGAGAAAAGGGACGACTGATAAAGCCGGGTAAGGGGCATGAAGAAATCGTTCTTGCAGTGAAGACGGATCTGGAATTATCCGGCGCATTCAGTGGGCGACTTAAAGAAGGAGAAGCCTTTCATGTAATCGGAGATACTTCCGTTTTTATTGAAAACACCGGGTCCAACGAAGCGGTTTACATAATCTCAGGCGGCCATTCAGCTGAAGGACATCATCATTGAAAAAAGATGCCGCAAATTCTCTTTTTTTTCTGAAATATTAACCGTAAATCAGAAACTATTAACCAGGAACTATATAAAATATTTAAAGATTCCCTGCTGTCGAGAGAACATTATTTTTTCTTTCTTCTATCTGTATCGCTTCTCCGATATTTTAAGCTACGTCTTTCAGGACCATTATAAGTTGAAGCTCCACCTTCCCTTCGGTCTTTTTTCGAGCGTCTATCAATCTCCGATCTTTTTCCCTTCATATAGATCCTCTTTAATCTATTACTGAACCCCGCAAAGCCAATGATGCCAGAGCTTAAGAGGAGTATGGTTGTGGGTTATATGACTGTGGTGATGGTTAGAGAAACCTACGCACAACTCATATAAAATTGATTTTCGCCACAATGTTTAGGTTGGTCCGTATAAGACGCGGAATGTCGGTTTTCGGTAAGTATAACCTGCTAATGATTTTTATTTGCTATCTTCTACAACCTTATCGATTTTCTTGCCGGCTTTCTCCACTGGACCCTCTTGGCAGCCCAACAGCCAAACAATCAGGGCGATTATCGTCAACATAGTGAAGGTACTCTTAATCTTTTTCATCATTTTTATCTCCTTTTGCGAATGGATGAACATGTCTTAAATTCTGCTCACAGAATTGCACAGTAATTAACAATGCGACAAGAGAAGATACTAAATTTGAACTTGGTACATGATAGTGGGTAAGGTCATCTAAACCATGTGTGCCGACTTTTCTCCGTTTTACGCCTGGTTAACTGCCGGTGTCACACTATTCAAAACATATATCCCTTGGCCTAAGCACCTCATAGAGCTGATAATAAATATCTCATATTCTGGAAATAATATCAATAATTGCGATTTATTATGTTTATGTTTCTAAATTTAATCTTTTAATCCACTAAGAAACATCTCTTCTGCAATATCGAGATTATCAGCTCAGATGAAGAGGTTGGGAGAGTTTACGGATGTTAATCCTACAACGATATATAGTGAAATAAATTATTGATAATTATGCCTGAGTCTGTTACTTTTTTTGCAAAAAGGAGGGAAGGAGGTGGACCATGATACCGGAAAACCGTGTTTATAATGGTTGCTTTAACATCCCGAAACTGCTGATCGACAAAGATGATGTTGTTCGTTTTATGGAGGAGTATAAAGGATTTCACGTCCGATTTGCCGATTATTTTTTCCTTGAGGAGCCGCGGGAGAACTTTTATCAGCACATGATAGCTATATGAGCCAACCGGAGAGGAAATCCATCGAGCCTATTGCCCTGAACGTAGAGAGAGACAAGATTGGGGTCTTTACGGCTTATGCCTCGCACCAAGAGTTTTGTGTAAATGTCAAGACGTTGTACGGCTAATATATAGCCTGGAACCTCTCGAATGGAACGACTATGGCCGGCATAAAGATTACTGCTGTGGAAGGGGGACAAGAATTAAAGGACTTCATTGACCTTCCATGGAGGATCTATTCTGAGTACCCCAACTGGGTTCCCCCCCTTAAGAAAGAGGTCTGCCGGCTGCTTGACCTTCACAGACACCCTTTCTGGGAGTTTTCCGAGGGTATCCTGTTTCTGGCTCGACGTGGTTCGCAGACGGTGGGCAGAATCGCGGGAATCATCGATAGTCATTATAACCAGATCTACAACGAAAAGATGGGTATTTGGGGATTCTTCGAATGTGCTGACGATACGGAGGCAGCGGCAGCCCTCTTCTCTTCCGTGGAGACTTGGGCTCACCGGAAAGAGATGACCTTCATGAGAGGTCCGCTCAGCCCGTCCACCAATTATGAGGTGGGCTTGCTCATTGACGGATTCAATTATCCGCCTACCGTGATGATGGCATATACCCCGCCGTACTACCCAAGGCTGGTCGAATCGTGCGGCTTTGCCAAAGAAAAAGACCTTCTGGCTTTCCTGATAGACAGCGATTACCGGCTTCCCGAGTGGATGGATCGTCTTGCTGAGCGGATAGCCCGAAAAAAAGGTATTCACATCAGGCCCTCTCGTCCAAAGGATCCGGACTCTGAGTTTGCTTTGATCAGGGAGATATATAATAACGCCTGGTCAGACAACTGGGGTTTCGTCCCCCTGAGCGATAATGAGATGCGGGAGATTCAAAAGAACGTAATGGAATTCCTGGATCCGGACATGGTTTTCTTCATCTATTATGAGGATGAGCCCGCAGCGTTCTGCGTGATCTTTCCCGACATTAACCCATTGCTCAAGCGTCTCAACGGTCGGATCGGTCTCCTGGGTTTACTGAAGTTCCTCATGTTTCGGAGGGAGATCAACGGATTGCGGTTGTTGATGTTCGGGGTCAAGGAGAAGTTCCGGCAACTGGGACTCCCCATGTTGGCCTTCCACCATATATATAAGGTTGTGAGGAAAAAAGAGAAGTATCGTTATCTGGAGCTGGGCTGGACCTTGGAGGACAACGAGTCGATAAACTCATTGGTAGAGGAAGCGGGCGCAAAAAAATACAAGAAATATAGAATATTCAGAAAATCTATATAATTTCATAAGGTTAACGTATCGCCTTGAATAAAGGGGCTGGATATAGTGGCTGAGCATCAGGTTTCTATCATCAGTTTCGTCTGGCGGCCTGAGGAGATCACCCCATCGGTGATTCAAATGGCTCAGCAAACAGGGAGCAGTGCCGTCTTCGATTTTTCAATGATGGGGGTGGGCGGGTTACGTTCTTTCTTGCGAAAGGCTGACCCTGCCGGTCACGTCAGGGATATCAAGATTTCCGTCTCTTCCTTTATGGATCCATCTCTGGGGCGGTTATTGAAAGAAACAGGGGTCCGCGGAATCTGGGTCGAGTGCCAAACCCAGGATTTTCAAGGGGATCCTTCCATATTTCTGCAGAGATTGAGGGAATTGCCGGAAGACTACTGTTGCTTTCCAATCATCGGTGACATGGATTTCCTGGCAGCGATTTTGAAGGACAGATCGATAATCGGGCGCATCGTCCTGAAAGGATGCGAGGCCTCTGGATTCGTGAGCGGTGAAACGACTCTGGCTCTATATTCGGCGATCAAGGAAATGCTGCTTACACCCTCAAAGCCTTTCGACATCCTTATCTGGGGAGGTGTTTCCACCCCTGAGGCGGCAGCGGCATTCCTGTCCACAGGTGCCACCGGCATCATTTTCGAGAGCATCCAGGCGCAGGCGGGCCAGAATGAGGAATTCGTATTTGCGCAGGTGGCCTTCGACCATGTCATCGCGCTGCTGCAAGGCGTTGACGTCTACTTGCTGCGGGGTTTGCCAGGCGGCGCAAAAGGCTTCCGCCGCTTCGGTATTG
>JAWOHP010000053.1:0-3113 GCA_046485065.1 Desulfobacterales bacterium
GAAAGGGGTATTGTCGAATTTCAGCACAACAGACATGTTGTAGAATTTAACCTAAGTTGCGGAAAATGCCACCATGATCAAGACGGCAAGCCTTTGGATTCTTTTAAGATGGGTGACAAATCTCCAAGTTGTATCGAATGCCATGATTTAGACTCTACACATAAAAGCCATGTTGGGGACTATGATGTAGCCTGTGGGAAATGTCACGTGGATCAGGATGGTAAACCTTTAGATGTTTTAAAAATTGAAAGCTGTATTACATGCCACCAGACACCCGGCCTGAGTCCAAAAGAAGTAGGTGCTCCAAGATTGACCATGGAACAACGCCTGCAATATCATGGAGAGGCTGTTCATTTCACGTGCCGAAACTGTCACAGAGACTATAATGTCGAAAAGAAAGCCCAATTAGCTCCGGTAGCATGCAACGACTGTCATCCAAAAAATGGGAACGAATAAAAAAAAGTCCCTTTTTGAGGGGGGATGTAGGGGAATTAGCATCTATTATAAGATCCTTGGTTTTATAAGATCCTTGGTTTGTCACTATCATAATATGTCTTAAAATCCGTGTTGCGCCATCATTAGAATAAATCGGACGTCCTGGTGAAAACTTCAAAACCACCAAAACCAGGACGTCCAAAAACAAACAGACACTGCATTACCAAAGGCGGAGACATTATGTGCTCCTAAGGGTTAAAACCCTCTCCCTCTCCAGGTTCCATTTGTTGTAATGCCTTGTTTACAGAATTAAGAAGCTTTTTTTGCCTAAGCGGTTTAATGAGGTAGTCTATAGCTTCCATTCGAAAACTGGTCTTGACCGTTTCCTTGGACGGATATGCCGTCATGATGATCACTCGGGTGTTGAGGTTTCTCCGCATTACCTCCTGTAAGATGTCTGTTCCCCATCCATCATCAAGAACAATATCTGCAATTATCAAATCAAAATTCATCTCATCCATTCTCGACAGAGCTTCAAGGTAACTTTCAGCAGTGATCACATTGTGTCCCACCTCTTCGAGGAATCTGTGAAAGCTGAACGTGACGGATTCTTCATCATCGATTACGAGAATATTTGCCTTCATTTCATATCCTTTGGAAAATGGAAAATCGGCTATTTCAGGAGAAACTCGATAGTACCCGCGTTTTCTTCGGAAACATCCATCACCACCCATGAGTACCAAGCTTGGATATATGTTCGAAATGACTATTCATTATATTTTGATAATCAAGATCTGTGCCAGAGAGGCAGATAATACCATAAATCCCATTTTATGATGGTATAACCTGAACTTAAGGCCAAGAGGTAAGGATTCCTGTCTATAGACGGCAAGCGAGGATATGTTGCATGCAACGAAAGCGTTGCATAATAATTTTTTATTTGCAACACTTTAGGATCAAGAGATATCTTGACTGAGGTTGTATCTTTTAATTTTACGGTAAAGGGTCACGCGATTTATCCCTAGCAACCTGGCTGCTTTTGCTTTATTCCATGCGGTTTTATCAAGGGCGTCAATAATTGTGCGAGAATCGGTATTCCGTATATCATCGGGGGAGCGCCGTCTGATTTTTTGAGTGCTCATGAAATCTGACGGCAGATGATCAAAAGTAATGATATTTTGGTTGCACAAAACGAAGGCATGCTCCATAGTGTGCTCAAGTTCCCGCACATTGCCCGGCCATGAATACTTGAGAAAAGCTTTCAAGACATCAGTGGATATCGCCTCAATGTTTTTTTTGAATTTAGCGTTGAACTTATTACGAAAATGTTCAACTAGAAGAGGGATATCTTCACGTCTATCCCTTAAAGGTGGCAATCTGATCTCGACCACCTTCAGACGGTAGTAGAAATCTTCTCTCAATTCGCCGATACTGACCTTTTCCATTAGATTTCTGTTCGTTGCAGCAATCATGCGAACGTCCACTTTGGTTGGAGCAGAGCTTCCAACCCTCTCAAATGCTCTCTCTTCAAGGACTCGCAGAAGCTTCAGTTGTAACTTTGGTGAGATGTCACCAATCTCATCGAAAAAGATTGTGCCGCCATCCGCTCTGTGAAACCGCCCTACATTGTCTCTGATAGCGCCTGTAAACGCTCCTTTAACATGGCCGAAAAGTTCGCTCTCAAGAAGACTTTCAGGCAATGCCGAGCAGTTCACCTTGACCAATGGTTTGTGGCTGCGTTCTCCTGCAAAATGCAGCGCTTCGGCTACCAGTTCTTTTCCTGTTCCGCTTTCTCCCGTGATAAGAACAGTCGTTTGAACAAGGGCCAGTGCTTTTATGAGGGAATAAACTTTCTGCATCGGCTCACTTTGGCCTACAATGCGATGGAATCGCCGATGCATTTTAAGCTCTTTCTCGAGGTCGGCCATATGCGTATCATCTCTCAACACCATAACTACACCCGAATGCACGCCCTGGAGGCTGAGCAGAGGATATGTCCTTATACTGATGACCCTTCTTGCACAATCGTCAGGCCGGCATTCGATATGGTCTATCTCTAAAGGCTTTCCACTTTTAATCGCTTCATCCAGAACCTCTCCGCATCGCCCATTGCACATTTGGTTTAGAGAGTAAAAGTGTTTTCCTATATCATCACGAGAATACCCGCACATAGCCATGGCTGCCTCATTGAACTCAAGCACAACCGATTCTTTATCTACTGTGATGATGCCATCCCTGACACTCCTGAAGATAGCCTCTATGTTTGTACGGTATCTTTCCTTTTCCTCCGTTACAGCCTTGTACTGCAAAGCAGTTCGGGTGGCATGCAGCAAAGACTCCTGGTTGATGGGCTTGGGAATGTAATCAAATGCACCCAGTCGAATTGAGTCGGTGGCGGTGTAGGTTGCCAGAATAAATAATCAAATAGGAGCGAATATTATCAAAATACTTTGACAGGAACGAAATATTATCACAATAAATGAGCCTCAGATGCGGAGGCTTTTTTTATTGCCGTATGGCAAAAATTTATTCTGAAAAAATAGCCGTTACATCCAATTTTTTTAGCATGTACGGCCATTTATATTGCACTTTGGGCTAAGACTGTGTAAATTTTACAAAAGCCATTGGTGAACAATTCAAGACTTGCGAACGGCCAATTCAGGGGGTCTGATTTTCAT
>JAWOHP010000070.1:0-13510 GCA_046485065.1 Desulfobacterales bacterium
AATGAATTCGGGAGCAGCCAGGGAGACGTCATCTATCATATAAATGTATTCGCTGCCAGAGTCAATGAAACCGTTTTCGGGAGAAAAACTGTTTCATCCCAGGCGCCAGCAAAACAGGTTGCAGCCCAGCAGTCTGCCGGCGAGGAACAAGTCACAGGCAGCCGCAGAAATCCTGAAGAAATGTGGTCAAAGGAAACGGGGATAAAGATGGCTTACGATGAAGCTTTCTCCGGTTCGGGCGAACCGGCCGCTGTTTTATGGAAATCGAAAAAATTTGAAACGAAACTAAAAGGCATTTCGCTCGGCGACGTCGATGGCGACGGAAAGATTGAAACCGTCTTTGCTGATGATCACAATATTTTTATCTATAGGCAGACCGCAGGCATATTTGAAAAGGTAAAAGAGATTACCGGTAAAACATATGAATTTTATAAAGGAATTGATGTCGCAGATATAAACGGAAATAAAAAAGATGAAATATTCGTGACGGCTATCAGAGACAGCGGAAGGGTAATCTCTTTTGTGCTCGAATGGGATGGAAAGGACTTCAAAAAAATCGCGGATAATGAAGACTGGCATTTCAGGGTGCTTTATAATCCGACTCAAGATAGAAAAGTTCTTTTCGGACAAAAGGGGGGAAATGCAAGCATATTTTCCGGAAATATATATGAACTCAAATGGTTACATGGATATTACATCTCCGCCAAAAAAGAAATATTGCCAAGCGGTGTAAATGTTTACGGTTTCAATTACGGCGATATCCTGAACTCAGGCCAGGAAATGATTCTTGCTTTTAACAGCGATGAATATCTGCGTCTTCTTGATAAAAACGGCAACGAAGAATGGTCAAGCAGCGAACCTTACGGTGGAAGCAGCGCATATCTCGAACCTCCGGCGGAAATCGAAGCGGCAAAAAAAACAAGAAGTGATCCGGACCCAAGGCCTCAGAACCGCCTCTATCTCCCTCAGCGCATTCTTGTGACCGACCTTGATAAAGACGGGAAAAAAGAGGTCCTGGTAGTTAAAAATATAGATACAACCGGAGGCATTCTTTCAAGAATCAGACTTTTCAAAAGCGGATATTTTGAAAGCCTCTCGTGGGACAATGTCGGGCTTTCTCCGAAATGGAAAACCAGGAAATTTTCAGGATACATAAGCGATTATACCCTTGGGGATATAGACAATGACGGTAAGGACGAGCTTGTCTTTATCCTTGTAACGCAGGCCGGAGGTACGGTTCTGGGCGCAGACAGAAGCTTTGTGGTTTCGTGGAAAATAAAATAGGCATGAGGCGAAAGGCGAGAGTGCCTAATATCGAAGTTCGAAGTACGATGTACGAAATTCGAAGTCCGAACCAGAAACCAGAGACCAGGAACCAGGAACTAGAGACCATTTTTATGCCGTTCTTTTAAATAATTTTTCAAGCTCTTTTAACGTAAAACTTATCCACGTTGGGCGGCCGTGCGGGCAATGGGATGGCATTTCACAATCATCAAGCTGATCAACAAGGGTTCTTATCTCCCTGTCTGAAAGCTTCTGGTTGGCCCTTATTGCCCCGTGGCATGCCACAAGCTTCATTACTTCATCCGAAGATTTTTCAAGGCCGGGCGCAAAACCTGTTTCAATTATCTTTTCCATGATTTCGATTATAATAACTTTAACTTCTTTATCTCCCAAAAAGGCGGGAACCGACTTTATCGCAAAAGCATTTCCGCCAAACGGCTCAATCTCAATTCCTGCTTTCTGAAAATCCGGCAAAAGTTTTTCAAGAACACCGGCTTCCCTGTATCCTGTTTCAATAATTTCCGGCATAAGCAATTTCTGAACAGCTATCTTATCTGCTCTCCCCGGACGACTTTTCAGTTGTTCATAAAGTATTCGTTCATGAGCAGCATGCTGATCTATCAGGATAATTCCTTCATCAGATTCGCTTGCGATGTACGTCCCATGAAACTGTCCCAGTATTCTTAAATCCTTGAATTGCTTCTTTTCCCATAAAGTAGCTTGAGAATCAGGGGATCTCTTTTCCCCCTCCCCTTTATCCCCTCCCTCCAGGGGAGGGGAAATGGGTGGGGGCGAGTATAAAGGGTAAGAGGAAAACGAGGTGACATCCTCTTTTATCATATTAGAGAATTCCCTTCCCCTTGATGGGGGAGGATCAGAGTGAATAGATTTTTTATACGGATCTATAAGGTCAAGAGCTTTTTTCACGGCCGTTTCCACCGACTCGTGGACTTTCTTCTGGTCGGCAAACCGGACTTCCCGCTTTGCAGGATGCACGTTTACATCAACCAGGTTATATGGAATATTTATGAATATCACTGAAAAGGGAAACTGCCCTTTTATAAGTCTTGCCGAATAGCCTTCCAGAAGGGCGTGTTGAATCACCCTGTCTTTCACGAATCTTCCGTTTACAAAAATATAGATGCCACGGCCTGTATTTCGCTTAACCACAGGCGAAGAGATCCATCCTGATATTGAAATATTATCGTTTTGATATTTTAAAGGATAAAGACTGTTTCTTGTCTCTTTTCCAAGGACATCTTCTACTCTGTGCGCCGAATCAGGAACGGCAAGCCAGTTATGGACGGTCTTTCCGTTATGAAGAAGCCTGAAATGGATATCATGCCTGCTGAGTGCCATGCTAGCGACCGTGTCTGCTATATGCCCGATCTCGGTATCCGTGGATTTCATGAATTTGCGTCTTGCGGGTGTGTTGACAAAAAGATCTTTGACGGTAATCATTGTTCCTTCGGGAGAGCCCCTGTCATTTACCGACACTATTTTTCCGCCATCAATTTTTATTTCGATTCCTGACAGGGCGTTTTTTTCTTTTGTTACAAGGGTAAAGCGGGAAACCGAAGCAATGCTTGGAAGGGCTTCTCCTCTGAATCCGAAAGTGGCTATGGAAAAAAGGTCTTCATCTTTGAATATTTTGCTTGTGGCGTATCGCTCGATAGACAACAAGGCGTCATCTTTGCTCATTCCCGAGCCGTTATCCGAAACCCTTATAAGAGACTTTCCGCCTTTCTCAACTTCGATAATAATCTGCGTACTTCCGGCATCGAGCGCATTTTCCACAAGCTCCTTTACTACGGAAGACGGGCGCTCTACCACCTCTCCGGCAGCTATTTTATTTGAAATAATTTCAGGAAGGATTCGGATGTTCATAAAAAACGGTCTCTGGCTTCTGGTCTCTGGTTCCTGGTCTCTGGTTCCTGGTTTATAGTCTTTGGTTTAACCAGAAACTACGAACCAGAAACCCGAAACCAGCTACTACAAACCAGAAACTTATTTTTATTTAGAGTCTTTTAAAAAATTCGATAGATACTCCGCATCCATGGGAGTCAGGTCGAATTTTAAACAGGCTTCTTCAATAATTTCGGCCAGGGTTCGTTCAGGCTCATACTTGCGCGTTTCTGAAATCCACTTAGCCGCTTTTCTCAATTGTTCGCCATCTGGTTCTATGGTCATGATTAAATTCCTTTATATAGAGGGTTCAAGGATTCAAGTGCTTTGTTTCCAATGATTTAATAAGTGCTTTAAGCATTCGCTCAACCTCACCTATCAATTCCTGGAGTATTTTTAATTTATCAACCTCTATATAACCGAGGTCTCCTGATAGTAACATTTGAGTCTCTAACTCACAGATTGAGCCATAAGCTATATATAAAAACCGAATATAGTCCTGGGTCGTTTTTCTTCCATATCCCTCAGCTATATTACAAGGAATAGAAATTGATGCTCTCCTGATTTGTGATGACAGGCCATAGATTTCTTCTTTGGGAAATCTTTTTGTTGTTCTGTAAATCTCCAAACACAGGCCATAAGCTTTTTGCCAAACTATTAACTCTTTATAATTTTTAAGCATCTCGCTTGACTCCTTGACCCCTTGAATCCTTGAATCCTTTTTTCTATATTTCCGGCTTCCTTTTATGAAAATCGGTTGCCTGCTCAAAATTATAGGCAGCCTTAAGGAGCACCTCCTCGCTGAAATGCTTTCCCATTATCTGAAGTCCAACAGGAAGTCCGCCTTTTGAAAAACCGCAGGGAACCGATATTCCGGGGATACCCGCAAGATTTGCCGATAAAGTAAATATATCGGAAAGATACATGGTCAAGGGATCGTCCGACTTCTCTCCTATTTTAAATGCTGGGGTAGGAGCAACCGGGGAGACAATAACGTCACAGATCTCAAAGGCATTGTTAAAATCCCTCATTATAAGAGTTCTCACCTGTGATGCTTTTTTATAATAGGCATCATAATAACCTGACGAAAGACAGTAGGTCCCGATAATTATACGCCGTTTTACTTCAGGGCCAAAGCCTTTCGATCTTGTGCTTCTGTACATATCCATAAGGCTTTTCTTCTCTTTATCCCTGAAACCGTACTTGACCCCGTCATACCTGGCAAGGTTTGAACTGGCCTCTGAAGGTGCAATCACATAATAAACAGGAACTGCATATTCGGTGTGGGGAAGCGAAACCTCAACGCATGACGCGCCAAGCTTTTCCATAACTTTGACAGCATTGTTAACCGCCAGGGAGACTTCAGGATCAAGACCCTTAGCAGCGTCATACTCTTTTGGAATACCGATCTTAAGTCCTTTGATCCCTTGGGAAAGATAAGAGGTATATTCAGGCACATCTTTCGGCACAGAGGTTGAATCGGAAGGATCATATCCGGAAATTGAACCTGCAAGGATTGCGCAGTCAGTTACATCCTTTGCGAGAGGGCCTATCTGGTCGAGAGAAGAGGCAAAGGCAACGAGACCGAAGCGCGAAACTCTTCCATATGTCGGTTTCATCCCCACAACACCACAGTGAGATGCAGGCTGGCGGATAGAGCCGCCTGTGTCGGAACCAAGGGCGCCAAGGCACATATCGGCGGCAACTGCCGCCGCCGAACCTCCGCTTGATCCTCCTGGAATTCTTTCTAAATCCCATGGATTATGAGTGAGCTTGATACCGGAGTTTTCTGTCGATGAGCCCATTGCAAACTCATCCATGTTAAGTTTTCCGACTAATACCGCGCCCGCTTCCTTAAGTCTGGTTATCACAGTCGCGTCATAGGGAGGAATAAAGTTTTCAAGTATCCTTGACCCGCAGGTTGTGCGTATGCCTCGTGTGCATATAAGATCCTTTACCGCAACAGGAACTCCGGTCAGAGCTGACATTTTCCCCTCTGATATGGCCCTGTCTGCCATCTCTGCCTGCTCAATTGCCGATTCCCGCGCAACAGTTATATATGCCCCGACTTTTGAATCAACTGCTTCGATCCGGTCAAGAACCGCTCCTGTCAGTTCCTGTGAAGAAATCTCTCCGCGTCTCAGCAGGTCATGTGCTTCATGTATTGTCAATTCATGCAGCTTCATTTTTTTATCCTACTATTTTCGGGACTACATAATTCCCGTTTTCTCTCTCAGGAGCATTTGAAAGAAGGGAGTCCTTGTCATAATCCTGTTTTTCAATATCGTTTCTGAAAGCATTGGTCAGAAAAATGGCGTGAGAAGTCGAGACAATCCCTTCCGTATCAACACTGTTAAGTGTTTCAACATATTTTAATATTTCATCAATCTGAACAGCAAATTTTTCAATTGATTCTTCATCCATTTCAAGGCGTGCGAGATTTGCCACGTGGATAATGTCGTCTCTAGTTATTTTCATAATTATATATCCTGTAAAAGGATCCAAGGATTCAAGGATTCAGGGGTCTAAGTGAAACCTTTTAACTGATTACTGATCAATGGTTACTATTCACCATTCACTGTTCACTATTCACTATTTAGTTACAATTATTCCTTTTATTTTATCCTTACCGAGCCTGGAAAGAATTTTTTGAGCCTCTTTTCTATCTTTGTATTCACCAATCCTCACCCTGTACCAGGTTCCTTTATCCGGAATTTCCGACATGGTCATGTAGGCTGGATAACCTTTATTAATAAGTGTCTTCACTGTTTTTTCCGCGCCTTTCTTATCTCTTCCTGAAGAAGTCTGCACTGTAAACACCGGTTCTGAAACTTTCTCCGGCAATGAAGGCTCGGGCATTTCAGCAGGTTTTTTATCTTCAACTGTCACCGGCTCAGGCTCCTTTACCGGCGCAGGTTCTTTTAAAGGAACATCATTAATATCCTTTTTCTCCATTTTTATGTTCCCGGTAGTATCTTTTGTGCTTTTCAGATCCTCATAAAATTCCAGATTCTGCTTTCCGTCAAGAGAAGTTTTATCTGCCGGATAACTTTCCGCACTCTTTTTTTCTTCTTTTTCCTTTTCAATGGCAATTTTCAATTCTTCCTTGATATCTTTCTTGAGATTTTCGATATCAAACTGTACAGGAGCAGTGCCTCTTCCCACCAGAATACCAAGCACAAACATCCAGCCGCAAATAAAAAATACGCCCAGCAGCCAAAGCGTAGCTTTCTTGCGGGAAAGCTCTATGAATGGTTTTTTTTCAACCGGCTTCTTATCGACAAATGTATTTTTTTCTTTTCCGAATATAAACATCTCACCTACTCACAATAATTGCTTTTTAAAAAATAAATCTTGAACGCGACCTTTCACAACATATGATCTGTTGTCATGTCAGGTATGGGCACGCATACTCCGACATGACAATAACCGGTTGTGCAAAGCGCCTTTCCTCACATTTTTTCAGGAGCGCTGACACCAAGCAGTTTAAGTCCGTTTCTTATTACCATTTTTATTGCGAGAACAAGACAAAGCCTCCCTTTTGTAACAGCAGGCTCATCCGAAAGTACTCTGTGCTTATTATAATAACTGTGAAAGGCGGCAGCAAGGCTCATAAGAAAATAGGTTATCCGGTGTGGCTCAAGAAGTTCAGCGCTCGATTTTATCACTTCCGGATATAAAGCAAGTATTTTTAATATTTGTATTTCTTCGGGCTCCGTTAATACCGAAACAATCCCTTCATCCCATCCGACTTCACCAATTCCGTCTTCCCGGCCTTTACGAATTATGCTTGAAATTCTTGCATGGACATACTGGACATAAAAAACGGGGTTGTCGTTTGATTTCTTCTTCGCAAGTTCTAGATCAAAATCAAGATGGCTTTCGTAATGCCGGGTTAAAAATATAAATCTGGCCGCATCTGTCCCGACCTCTTTTATAACATCCTGCAAGGTCACGAATTCACCCGATCTTGTGGACATGGCAACAGGAATTCCATCCCGCAAAAGGTTTACAAGCTGGATCAGAATAACATTAAACTGGTCTCTTCTGTGGCCGGAAGCCTCAATTGAAGCGCCAAGGCGCTGTATATAACCATGGTGATCGGCCCCCCACACATCAATAACGCGTTCGAATCCACGGTTGTATTTATCCATATGATAAGCTATGTCTGAAGCAAAATATGTCGTTAGTCCGTTATTCCTTACGACAACACGATCTTTTTCATCCCCGTATTCCGAAGTTCTGAACCAGTGCGCTCCATCTTTTTCATATATGATATGACGGTTTTTAAAATCTTTGATCACAGAGTCAACTTTTTCTGAATCGAAAAGACTCTGCTCGCTGTACCAGTTATCAAATTTCACGCCGAAAAGCTTAAGATCATCCTTTATGCCTTCAAGTATCCGGGCTGCGGCAAAACGTGCGCAAAACATTACGGCCTTTTCTTTCGGCTCATCAAGGAGATTCCCGCCCTTATCCTCTTTTATCTTTAAAGCTATGTCGCGTATATAATCACCCTGATAGCAGTCTCCGGGAAATTCGACTTTTTCCCCGAAAAGTTCCAGATAGCGCAGATATACTGAATTCCCAAGTGTGCTTATCTGTCTTCCGGAGTCGTTTATGTAATATTCCCTCTCAACATCATAACCGCAATATGCAAGAATGTTTGCGACGCTGTCTCCAACGGCAGCCCCACGCCCGTGGCCCACATGAAGGGGGCCTGTGGGATTTGCGCTTACGAATTCAACCTGGACTTTCCTGCCTTTTCCGATATCACAGGAACCGAATATTTCATCATTCTCATAAATCTGCTGTAAAACAGGATGCCATGAGTTCTGCCTTACGAAAAAATTAATAAACCCGGGGCCAGCAATTTCGGTCTTTTCGATAAGGCCGTCATGATCCTCAATTTCTCCGGTGATAATTTCTGCAATCTTTATCGGCTGCATTTTTTGAGCAGAAGCCATGACCATGGCTAAGTTGGTTGAAAAGTCGCCGTGCGCGGCTATTTTCGGCTCTCCAATTTCAACAGCCGGAAACTCCCCTGAAGACAGTTTCCCCTTTTCGAAAGCCTTTCTTGCGGCAAAAAGCATGATGTCGGTCAACTTCTGTTTCATATACTGATTGTTATATCCCTAAGTTTTTTCACTTTTCTATCAAATACTTGTAAGAAAGGATTCGAGGATTCAAGGGTTCGAGTGAAAAAAAGAAGGTCCGCCTGACCCCTCGACCCATAGAATCCTTGAACTCTGTTTTCAGTTCATAGTGTCATTTCAATTTCAAGTCAAGACAGTTTACCCCTGCATTGGGACCGGTTTTCTATTGACAGAAAATTAATTAACGAGTACTGAGTATCATAAAAGGATGGCAGAAGCTCTCCGGGCAACTTACAAATAGTTTCATAAAATAAAACCACGAAGGTTAAGTAGTGTTCAGGTACTTACCTCTCGTGGTTTTTTTTGTTTTACGGGGTAAGAAATTATTTGTTAACCCAAAATAAATGTGAGGAGATGCAATGATGATTTCGAATCTGGCAAAAGCAATCGTAATAATGGTTTTTATGACAGGCACCGCCTTCGGAGCCCACCCACTGATTACCGATGATGCCGGTACAAACGGAAAAGGAAAGTTTCAGATGGAGCTGACCGGCGAATTAGCCTGGGATAAAGAAAAATCCGACGGTATTACGGTTAAGGAAAAGGGCTACGAAGCAGGTATTGCCGTTTCAGCAGGAATTCTTGATACGCTCGATATAGTATGCGGCATTCCCTACCAATGGAACAAAACAGAAGAGGATGGGACAATTGTCTCCGATGAAGATGGAATATCCGATATCGGACTGGAATTAAAATGGCGTTTTTTTGAGCAAGGCGGATTAAGTTTCGCTCTTAAGCCAGGCATTATAATCCCTTCAGGGGATGAAGAAAAAGGTCTGGGAACCGGCAAGATGGGCTATGGAATCACTTTTATAGCCACTAAAGAGATTGCCCCTTTTACCTTCCATATGAATTCAGGCTATGCTCATAATGAATTTAAACTAAAAGAAGATAAAGAGGGTAGTGAAAAAGATTTGTGGCATCTTTCGCTGGCGGCTGTTTATGAAGTTTCCGATAATTTGCAGATGGTCGCCAATATAGGTATTGAGAGAAATCCGGATAAGGAATCCGGTACTGATCCGTCGTTTGCCCTTATCGGTATGATTTATTCCATTACCCCTGATCTCGATGTGGATCTGGGTTTCAAAGCGGGTCTCTCCGGCACAGAGACCGATGCCGCTTTATTGACCGGCCTTACAATGAGATTTTAATTGTAGTTCATCATATACATATATATATTGATAAAAAGGAGAATTACCATGCACATGGCAGATGCTTTGATATCTCCCGCTGTGGGAGGAACTATGTGGGCGGCTTCAGCCGGCCTGATAGCCTATTGCTCAAAAAAAGTAAGAGATGATGTAGACAATATTAAAATTCCTCTCATGGGCGTTGTTGGAGCTTTCATATTTGCGTCCCAGATGATTAATTTCACTATTCCTGGAACAGGATCAAGCGGACACCTCGGAGGTGGAATGATTCTCGCCATATTGCTGGGGCCCTATGCCGCATTTCTCACAATGGCCTCCGTCCTCACAGTTCAGGCTCTCTTTTTTGCGGACGGAGGTCTGCTTGCCCTTGGATGCAATATTTTTAATCTCGGGTTTTTCCCGTGTTTTATCGCCTATCCTTTTATATATAAGCCGATAGCAGGGGAAAACCCCTCTCAAAACCGTATCCTGCTCGGCGCCATGACAGCATCCATTCTGGGACTTCAGATGGGCGCCATGGGGGTCGTTATTGAAACCCTTTTTTCCGGCATTTCAGACCTACATTTAAGAACTTTCGTACTGCTGATGCAACCTATACATCTTGCAATAGGCATTGTTGAAGGACTGGTTACAGCCGCTGTCGTCTCTTTTGTATGGAAATCCAGGCCGGAACTCCTTCAGAAAACTGCGAATATGGCGCATGTTAAAGGTTTTTCGCCGAAATATGTAATAATTACACTTCTCGCTGCCGCTGTAATTACAGGCGGAGTTGTTTCCTGGTTTGCTTCATCAAATCCCGACGGGCTGGAGTGGGCGGTCTTTCACACAACAGGAACAGAAGAGCTTGAGGCTCCCGACAGCAATATTTATTCGCTTCTGGCAAAAATCCAGGAGAAAACAGCTTTTCTGCCCGATTATGGTTTCAGGGTTTCCGAAAACGTCCAGGCAAACGAACCCGGTTCTGAAAGTATCGTTAATCCTGGAACATCAGTATCAGGACTTGTGGGAGGATCGCTTGTTCTGGTTTTCGCTGCCGTTATAGGGTTTGCGCTGAAAAAGAGGAGCTGAAGGGTTTCATGTAAAGGTCTCAACTATGAGCAGAATAAAGACGGCTTTTCTCGATTTAGGTTACATGGATACCCTTTCAGGAAGGGATACTCCTGTACACCTCATAGATCCGCGCGCAAAGCTCTTAACCACTCTTATATTCATAATCACAGTTATTTCATTTGGAAAATATGAGATTTCAGCTCTAATCCCGTTTTTTATTTTTCCTGCAGTAATGATAAGTCTGGGAGAGCTGCCGTTTTATTATCTTTTCCGGAAAATTCTTATCGTCATGCCGTTTGCCTTCATGATAGGAATATTCAATCCACTGATAGACCGCGAAATCCTGATGAGCATTGGTTCCTTTTCCATGTCTGGAGGCTGGATATCTTTTTGTTCAATAATGATAAAATTTACTCTCACAGCAGGGAGCGTGCTTGTTCTTATTGCCTGTACCGGCTTTAATGCGGTCTGCATGGCTCTTGAAAAAATGGGGACTCCCCGTATATTTGCTGTTCAACTTCTCTTTCTGTACCGTTATATTTTTGTTTTGATTGATGAAGCATCGCGCATGGCGAATGCGAGATCTCTCCGTTCATTTAATGGAAAAGGAAAGGGGATCAAGGTGTTCGGCTACTTGCTCGGACACCTCCTGTTGAGGACTGTAGACAGGGCGCAGCGTATATATCTTGCCATGCTATGCCGTGGATTCGACGGGGAAATAAGGGTTAACCGCCGCCTTGAAGCGGGCTTAAGAGAAGTTATTTTTACCATTGTGTGGTCTGCTTTTTTTATTGCAATGCGGGTTTACAATATTCCGATGATTGCAGGAAGTTTCATAACGGAGTTTATATCATGAGTCATCACATAGTAGAGGTTAAGAATTTGAAGTTCACTTACCCGGACGGAACCTGCGCGCTTCAGGATATTTCTTTCAGAATAACCCACGGTGAATCGGTAGCCGTTGTGGGAGAAAACGGGGCCGGAAAATCGACTCTCCTTCTTCACCTTAACGGCTATCTCATGTCAGGAAACGGGGTTATACGGATAGGCGACTATCCTTTGACAAAAGAGACGGTCAAAGAGATAAGGCGAACAGTCGGAATGGTTTTCCAGGATCCGGACGATCAGCTTTTCATGCCTACAGTATATGATGACGTGGCCTTTGGTCCCTTAAATCTTTCACTTCCGCCGGAAGAGGTCGACGCAAGGGTTGACAAGGCACTTTCAACGGTTGGAGCATTGCATTTAAAATCCCGCCCTCCTTACAGGCTTTCAGGAGGAGAGAAAAGGTCGGTATCGATTGCGACGGTGCTTGCAATGTCGCCCGATATTCTTGTGATGGACGAGCCCACGTCGAATCTTGACCCGAGAGCAAGACGCAAACTTATAGAACTCCTTAAAACTTTTAAACACACCAAAATAATAGCAACTCATGATCTTGATATGGTTATGGATCTCTGCGAGCGGACAATCATCATCCATAAAGGACAGGTTATGTCAGATGGACCAACGGCTGAAATATTCACGAACCAGGAACTTTTAGCTGAAAGTCATCTCGAAAAACCTCTCCGCATGCAGGGTTGCCCGGTATGCGGAAATAAATAGGTCTCTGGTTCCTGGTTTGTAGTTTGTAGTTTCTGGTTAAAAGGTTTTTTGGTTACTTATCTACTGTTCACTGTTCCCTGATGACTGATAACTGAACTGATGCCGTTTTGCAGAAATTCAGAAATATCTCCTGGTGGGGCATCAACTTGTGCTGTTTCGTATAAATTACATGAAAATCCCTTTCTACCACCCAGCCTGAAACGGGAATCTCGACAAGAAGTTTCTGTTCCAGTTCACGACTTATCGCATGAATCGAAATAAAAGAAATACCGAGCCCGGCTATAATCGCCTCCTTGATTGCTTCTGAACTTCCAAGCTCGGCAATAATATTGAGTCTGAAATCCGGGCCTGCATTCTCTTTAAGATAATTTTCGAGAATCTCTCTCGTTCCCGACCCCTTCTCTCTCGTCACAAAAGGCTCTTCCGTCAGTTCGTTTGCGGTAATGAAGATTTTTTGACTCCATTTATGTTTTCCGGAAACCGCTATAACGAGCCTGTCTTTCCATATCGGTTCGGCATTAATTTTTTTGGTTAAAGGCTTTTTTCCGATAAATCCCAGCTCGGCGTGCCTGTTAATAACCATGTCGAGAGCCTCTTCACTGTTCACCGTTTTTATATAAACCTTTATTTTTGGATACTTTTTATTAAAGTCACCCAGAATTTTAGGAAGGATATAATTTGCAGGAATGGTGCTTGCGATAACATCAATGGTTCCGCTGTCTTTTTCCATTGATTTTAAAATCTTATCTTTAACTCCCTCTCTCAGGCTCAGAACTTTGTGCGCGTAATCATATAAAAGCCTCCCCTGAAATGTCAGTGTAATACCTCTGTTCTGCCTGTTTATGACTTTAACTCCGACTGCATCTTCCAGATTTTTAATATGCTTGGTCAGAGATGGCTGGGTTAAAAACATTCTTCTCGCAGCACGGCTGAAACTTCTTTCAGCTACAAGATGAATTAGCACCTCCAATTGCTGTATAGTAATATTTTTAAATCCGTCATAGCTCATAAAACACTCAACTACTATAAATTATATTAATAATCAAGTTATTATTATAACTTTTATGAATTTGACATATTCTGTTTTTACATTTAATTGGTAGCCTGATTTTTATTCCAGCTATCGGCTTCATTAAAATTTAAAGAGGAGGACCCAATGAAATACGGAGCAAGAAACAAGTTCGGTGCAACGGTAAAATCCGTAAAAAGTGACGAGATCATGTCCCTGGTGAAATTTGAAGTCACCCATCCTGCTGAAATGGCATCAGTGCTTACAACAGAATCTGTTAAAGAACTGAAACTCAAAAAAGGAGACCAGGTACAGCTTATTATCAAGGCAATTCATGTATTGCCGGTAAA
>JAWOHP010000078.1:0-10166 GCA_046485065.1 Desulfobacterales bacterium
TCTTTCTTCCGCGATTGAATCCTGGTATAGAATAGTAAAACATTCTGATTTTAATTCATTTGCTGAATTTCGCCAAGCATTTCCGGGAGCTGATAAGGTCGACAATTTAACGGTTTTCAATATTGGTGGAAACAAGGCCCGTTTAATTGCTGCAATACACTATAACACGCGACGTATTTATATCCGGCATATTCTTACTCATAAGGAATATGATAGAGGATATTGGAGGAAATAATGAATACTCAGCTTAAAGAAATTGCCAAAGTTTGGCCGAACATACAGAGTGTCTTTTCTGTGCCGCACAATGAAAATGATTATAATAACCTGGTCGATCTTCTTGACAGTCTTATTGATGAGGTGGGTAACAATGAATCTCATCCCTTGTCTTCATTGATGGAGACGATTGGAAGCCTGATCGAAGCCTATGAATCCCAAAATTATCCGGATATAGAAGGTGATCCGATAAACGCCCTAAAGACCTTGATGGAAGAACATGGCCTTAAGCAATCAGACCTGCCCGAGATCGGGAGCCAGGGGGTAGTGTCGGAAATTATATCCGGCAAACGTCAGCTCAATGTTCGCCAACTTAAGCTTCTCAGCGAGCGTTTTAAAGTTTCTCCTGCAGTGTTTGTATGAAGGACACTTGTGGCAGATAACAGAATTTGTGAAAGAATATAGGGGATGTACATCAAAATATAAGTTAACCGTCAGAGAAGACGGCTGTCAATGAAGCTCGGCCTGGAATATAGGGGACGTACATCAAAATATAAGTTATTTACCGATTTTGGCCTTGACCACTTTTCGGTAACTATATTTTACTCTCTATAAAATTATTGTGTAATTTGATAAAGGATATGCTATACTTTTATAAAAAAACAAGGAACGACTAAAGATATGAAAAAACAATATAGGAAAAGAATTCTAATTGATTCGACAATACATTTTGGTAAGCCATGTGTGGCAAATACTCGGATTCCTGTTGAAAACGTCCTTGAGTTGGTTCAGGAGGGCATTACGTTCAGAAAAATAATAGAAGATTATTATCCCGATTTGAAAATTGAAGATATTAAAGCTTGTGTACAGTATGCTGTGGATATAATTCGTTCGGAAGAGGTATATGCGGAAGTTGCTCTATGAAATTTCTTGTTGACCAGGACGTCTATAAAATGACGATAGATAAAATGAATGAATGGGGTTATGATATTGTTACTGCTGGAAAACTTGGGATGCAGAGAGCCTCAGATGAAGAATTACTCGATAAAGCAAAAGTAATGAAACGAATTATGATAACAAGAGACAAAGATTTTGGTGCGCTGCTTTTTTTAAGAAGAAAAAAGAATGAAGGCGTAATACTGTTAAGGGGTTCTGTAAAGAAAATAGATGAAATTCATGGTGAGCTTAAAGAATTGTTGCAGAAACATACGGAAACCGAGCTAAGATCTTCCTTTTGTGTAGTTGAACCTAACAGATATCGAATTCGTCGCCTAACTGCATAAAACAAGAACAACTTCTTTGTTTTAAAAGATTCCAAAATTTTTATCAGTGTTGATCCATGTTTTCCTCTTTCTCGTCTTAAAACAAAAGTTCCGGCACAAATAATTCTTCGTTACCGAAAACAGCCTTGACCACTTTTCGGTAACCAAGCACGCCCCTTCATTACCGATTTTGGCCTTGAGCAGTTTTCCCTTAATACTTAAAACTTAACACTTAACACTATTATTTAAAATACTTAAATCTCAAAACTTAATGCTTTTTTTCATTACCGATTTCACGCTTGACCTAAAATCGACCTAAAATCGGTAACTAAATCCATTAACCATGTACCCAAAATCAAACTCTTGGCGTTCTTTACACCCATAGCTTTTCAGGGATGATATATATTGACATATATCACATATTCCGATAAAATCCTTCGTGAAAAGAATTTACGGTGAGGTAACGATATGAAGAGCACTAGAACAATCATTACGATTTCGGAGCAGGAAAAACAGTGGTTGGCCGCATACAGCGGGCTCCACGGCGTTTCCATTGCGGCGGCAATCCGCAGGGCCATCGCCTGTCTGAAAGAGGCTGAAGGTCATGATGCCTACCGGAAACTTGTGCGGGATACCGGGGGAATCTGGATGCGGGGAGATGCTTTGCGCTACCAGGAAGATATCCGCTCGGAATGGGAAAAATCGTAGTGTTAGACAGACTGCTGGATTCAGTCATCCTTATTGACCACCTCAACAATGTTCCGCAGGCTACGAAATTTCTTCTTGCTTTGGATCCTGAAAAAACGGCCATTTCGGTAATCAGCTATGCCGAAATTCTGACGGGACTGGACGAGGAGGGGGTGCGGAAAGCCCGTCCGCTTCTTTGCAGCTTCGAGATGCTGGAAATTGACGCTGTTGCGGCTGAGAAGGCCGCAGTACTGAGGCGACAATACGGATGGAAGCTGCCCGATGCTTTCCAGGTCGCGATCGCTGTGCTCCATGACGTCAAGTTGTGCACACGCAATACCAAAGACTTTAATCCTCAGAAACATTCTTTCGTCGAAATTCCCTATGTTCTTAAGAATTGAGACCTGATGTCGGCAGGATAATCATCTTTACCTGGGAGGCGCCATTGTATGGCTTCCGTTGACTTCCGCCCCGCCGTCCCTCTATCCTATCTCATAAAAACAGATTATCCATAAATCCATTTAGTGCACTTTCCCCTTGGATAAACCCAGGGGGTTTTTTTATGTCAAAAAAACGGGACAGGAGCGGGACAAAACGGCAAAAAAAAGAATAAATCGAATAAAAAAGGGGTCAGGCTTTCAGCGCCTAACCCCTTTATTTTATTAATGGTACCCCCGGCAGGAATCGGACCTGCGGCCAACGGATTAGGAATCCGTTGCTCTATCCACTGAGCTACGGGGGCGCTTTACGAAGGCTTTGTCATGAATCCGGATAGCGAATAGCAGATAGGATATTAAAATTCAAGTGGTAAAATATGACGGCTTTGTAAAAAGTCATTCAACAAAAGCTCAGGAGCGGTTAAGGCTATGCCTAAAGGAATGCGCCCCCTCCATTTCATTTTTTTTGTATCGAATTCCCAAGTTTGTTGCCATATTCAACCTGTTTGTGTTAATATAACAATTATAAGGATTTTCTCTTGAAGAACTGGTGAAATTTTAAGAATTGAAGGAGTTAATCAGCCTGAGGCGAATAGAATTCTGGTACTAGAAATGTGAGGGTATTTCCAGCTTAAGTTACCGCCGATCAGTATGACGGCCGGATTTGCCGCGGGGAGCTTCAAAAAGATGGAAAGAGAGCTTTGAATTTCTCGAATATAGATCTGCGGGGTAATGGGTTATGCAAAGCTCTCGGAAAGAGATGGAATAACAATAAGCTTAAACTTTAAGGAGGCAAAAAATGAATGAAAATCAGCGTGTTAAAAATGTTTTTGGATATGTCTTTATGTTTGCAGTCATTCTGTTGCTGTTTACCGGGTGTTCTACCGTGAAAACGGATGAAAAAGATTCTTTTTCATCTCCGTCTTTCTTTAAAGAAAGTAAAGATGCGCCTTTATACTATGATTTCGGAGATGTTCTAGTTCCAAAAGAACTTAAAATAGACAAGAATTCTTCTTTTGTATACACTGCGCCAGGCTTTTCAGCAGGTGTTCTTGCGTTGAGTGGAAGGGTAGAAGTCAATTCCCTATGTGCTTTTTTTGAAGAAAATATGTTAAAAGACAACTGGAAAATTATTGTTAAATTCAAATCGTTAAGGACGTTAATGTTGTTTCAAAAGGATAACAGGTGGTGCGTTATCAATATAACTGACGGCCAGCTTACAACCGGTGTGGAAATATGGGTTGCACCGACTGTTACAGAAGGCGCGCGTGGATTGCTGAAATGAGGCATGAGGCGATTGGCCAGAGGCGAGAGGGATGAGATATTTAAAAGATAAAAATATTGTTCTTGGAGTAAGCGGAGGTATTGCCGCTTATAAAGGCGCCGAGATCTTAAGGCTTATTAAAAAGGAGGAGGCTGTAGCAAGGGTTATTATGACAGCAAATGCAACTTCATTTGTAGGGCCGCTTACATTTGAGGCTCTTTCCGGCAATCCGGTATGTACATCCCTTTTTGAAAAAGGTGGGAACGCTTCCATAAGGCATATTGAATGGGCCAAAGAAGCTGATGCCGTCGTTGTTGCTCCTGCCACGGCAAATATTATAGGAAAAATCGCATGCGGAATAGCTGATGATGCCCTGAGCACGTTTCTTCTTGCCGTTAAATCTCCTGTCCTGATTTGTCCGTCAATGAATACTAACATGTATGAAAAAATATCGGTTCAAAGAAACATCAATATTTTAAAAAAAGACGGATATTTGATTGTGGAGCCGGATGCGGGTGAACTTGCGTGCGGCACAACGGGTTATGGGCGACTTCCCGAACCGGAAAATATACTCGACAGGCTTGCTTCCTGTCTTACTCCGAAAGATTATAGGGGGAAAAGAGTTCTGGTAACAGCCGGTCCGACGAGAGAACATTTTGATCCGGTACGATATATCAGCAACCCGTCGTCCGGCAGGATGGGTTATGCAGTTGCAAAAGCTGCGGAACACAGGGGGGCGGAAGTTCTCCTTGTTTCGGGGCCGACAAATCTGAAGCCGCCTGTGAATGTCGAAACTATAACGACAAATTCCGCGGAAGATATGGCCGCAGCCGTTTTTGATCACGTGAAGGATGCCGATATCGTAATAAAGACTGCTGCCGTATCCGATTACAGGCCGAAAGAATCCGCAAAACAGAAAATAAAAAAAGGCGAAGAAGAGACTCTGCTTGTTTTAAAAAAGAGTGAGGATATATTGCTGAAGCTCGGCAAAAATAAGGGGAGCCGGATTCTTGTGGGATTTGCGGCAGAGACCGAAAACCTTGAAAAAAACGCAAAGGAGAAACTTGAAAGGAAAAACCTTGATATCATAGCCGGAAACCTTCTTGGGGAAAAATCTTCCGGTTTCGGGACGGAAACAAATAAAGTTACATTGTTTTTCAGAAACGGCGATAAAGAGATATTGCCGATCATGGACAAAGAATCGGTTGCGCATATTCTTCTTGACCGGATTCTGGAACTTTATGGCGGAAACTCTTTAGAGAGGAACTTATAAAAAATGGTCGGGGCCGGAACTTATATCGGAAAAGCCGGGCAGGATCAGGAGCCGGTTGATATCCTCGGAAAAATCTCCGATACGCTCAGATATATGGCTGAAGCCGGATGCACCGGTTTTGACTGTTCGGAAAAAACCTTGGGCATCGTAAATAATCTTGACAGAAACCTCTCATCCGCCCCTGATGAATTGAAAGAATTGCGGAATCTGATTGGAGATTGTCAAAGATGCAAGCTCTGTAAAGAGCGCACCAATATTGTATTCGGGACAGGAGATCCTGCTGCGAAGCTTGTCTTCGTTGGCGAAGGTCCCGGCTATGATGAAGATCAGAAGGGCGAGCCTTTTGTCGGAAAGGCAGGGCAGTTATTAACAAAGATAATTGAGGCTATGAATCTTACAAGGGAAAAGGTTTATATCTGCAATATAATAAAATGCCGTCCGCCAGGCAACAGGAATCCGGCTCCGGACGAAATAAAGGCCTGTTTCCCTTTTCTGGAGAGGCAGCTCGATTCGATAAGACCTGATTTCATTTGCGCGCTCGGAACATTTGCCGCCCAGACCCTACTTGATTCTGATGAGCCCATTTCAAAGATGAGAGGGCGGCTTTATGACTACCGGGGAATGAAAGTTATGCCTACCTATCATCCGGCATATCTGTTGCGGAATCCCGAAAAAAAGCGGGATGTTTGGGAAGACATGAAAAAACTTATCAGTTTAATCAATGGCTGATGAATGGCTGATAATAAGAGTAATAAAGGCGGAAAAGAACCTATGAAAAAAGTAACCTCCGGAATATTAATGCTGGTTTTATCTGTTTTGCTCCTGATGCCTGCGGGTGATGGATTTGCAAAACAGGCGGATGTATGCCTTGCAAGGGTTTCATCCGACATCAATCCGGGTGTTGCCGACTTTATTAAAAGAGCTGTTGAGTATGCTTCGGATAATAAATATTCCTGCATCGTCATAGAACTTGACACGCCGGGCGGACTTTCAGAGTCGATGCGTGAAATTGTTATGGCGATACTTGCATCAAAGGTGCCTGTCGTGGTTTATGTGGCGCCGGGTGGAGCAAGGGCTGCTTCAGCCGGGGTCATAATTACCATGGCTGCGGATATTGCCGCGATGTCTCCGGGCACAAACATCGGGGCGGCTCATCCGGTGGGTATAGGTGGAAAGGATGTTGCTGGGACAATGTCCGATAAAGTCACAAACGATATGGCGGCATATGCAAAAAGCATTGCAGGGAAAAGAAATAAAAACGCTGACTGGGCTGAAAATGCGGTGCGGAAAAGCGTATCCATTACCGAGACCGAGGCCCTGAAAGAGAATGTAATAGATCTAGTGGCTAAAGATATTGATGACCTTCTGAAAACAATTAACGGGCGGACGATACAGGACAAAGGTTTGCTGGATCTTGATGATTACAAGATAACCGAATTCAGGGAGACTTTCAGAACCAAAATACTAAAAACAATCAGTAATCCCAACATAGCGTATATACTTATGATGATAGGGCTTGCAGGACTCTATTTCGAGCTGGCGCATCCGGGCGCTGTTTTTCCCGGTGTTGTCGGGGGAATCTCCCTGATTCTGGCTTTTTTTTCTTTCCAGACACTTCCCGTAAATTATGCCGGCATACTTCTTATAATTCTCGCGGTTATTTTCTTTATACTCGAAATGAAGATTACAAGCTACGGACTTTTGAGCATTGCAGGGGTCACATCATTTCTGCTCGGCTCTCTTATGCTCTTTGAAGGAGAAGTACCGGGGGTTAAAGTTTCGCTTGGTGTGTTGCTTCCGACATTCATATTCATATCCGCATTTTTCATAGCGGTATCAGCCCTTGTTTTTAAATCACAGATTTCAAAGTCAAGAAGCGGGGCAGAAGGTCTTGTCGGGGAGACAGGGATCGTTAAAAATGACATAATGCCCGAAGGCAAGGTATTCGTCCACGGAGAACTCTGGAAGGCGATATCAAAAAAACCTATACAGGCTGGAACAAAGATCAGGATCGTCAAGGTAGTGGGTCTTGTCGTGGAAGTCGAAGAGCTTGGATCTTCAAACCCTTGAGCTCATTCTCCCAAATAATTGGGAGAAGAACCATATAAGATAAAACATAAAGGAGAACAATATGTTATCGTTTGTTGCCATAATAATTATTCTTGTTTTTTTTCTCTCAACTTCAATAAGGGTCCTGAACGAATATGAACGCGGCGTAATATTCAGGCTTGGCCGGGTGATTAATGCGAAGGGGCCGGGCCTTATTATTCTGATCCCGGTAATTGACAAAATGGTCAAAGTGAGCCTTCGCCTTATTGTTGTGGATGTTGATCCCCAGGATGTCATAACAAGGGACAATGTTTCGGTTAAGGTCAATGCCGTTATATATTTCAGGGTGGTTGATACCGTCAAGGCGGTTGTTGAAGTTGAAAACTACCAGTATGCCATGACGCAGCTGGCTCAGACGACATTAAGAAGCATCTGCGGACAGGCCGAACTTGACGAGCTTCTTTCCGCAAGAGAGAAAATCAATTCCCAGCTCCAGGAGATTCTTGACGCCCATACCGATCAATGGGGAATCAAGGTTGCGACCGTTGAACTGAAGCATATTGATCTCCCTCAGGAGATGCAAAGAGCGATGGCAAAGCAGGCTGAAGCTGAAAGGGAGCGCCGGGCAAAGATTATCAACGCCGAAGGCGAGCAGCAGGCCGCCGCCAAACTGGCCGAAGCTGCGCAGATTATTGAAAATCATCCCATGGCACTGCAGCTGAGATATCTCCAGACAATGAGAGAGATGTCGGCCGAACAGAATACAACAACCATTTTTCCGGTTCCGATGGACATGTTCAAGCCTTTTTTAAATCTTGCGAATGTTATTGAGAAGGCGGCATCTAAAGAATAGGGTTCAAGGGTTCAAGCACGTGAATCGTGGATCGTAAATCGTAGACCGAATCCGCCAGAAAGATTGGCGGACCTTCGGCGAACAACGATACACGAATCACGAAGTGCGATTTACGATGTCCGGATAATTGAGAGAAGAACTTTAAATCAAATAGTTTAGATTGTTATTATTAATCATTTATATTATTAGAAAGAGCGGAGGCAGGAGCTTCCGCTTGTGCTTTTTACACGTATTGTGAAAGGAGATTATATTACGATGGGCAGCAAAAAAAAGGTGGCTAAAGAAAAACCGCTTGATAAGATGACGGCCAAGGAATTGAGAGAGCTTGCAAAGGAAATCCCGGGCATTTCCGGCGCTCACGGAATGAATAAACCTGAGCTTATAAGCGAAATCAAAAAGGCAAGGGGCATCGTGGAAGCTCCTTTAAAGAAGACCGATTCTTCCGTTAGAGAACTAAAGATAAAAATTAAAGACCTGAAAGCAAAAAGAGTAGCCGCTTTGGAGTCGGATAATGCCAAAATGTCAATGATTTACAAGCGACGCATATTAAAGCTTAAGAAAAAGACAAGAAGGTAGCCCTTGAATACAATGATCGATTCGGCATCATTAGCCTTTGATATTGACGGTGTATTTGCCGACACCATGACGTTGTTTATAGATATAGCGCAGGAAGAATATAAGATCGATAATCTGCGTTACGAAGATATTTCGCGCTATTATCTGGAGGAATGCATTAATCTTAATCCGGAAATCATCGGAGAGATAATTACCAGGATACTGGATGGAAAATATAATGCTCCCTTAAAACCTATCGACGGATCGGCGCAGGTTCTGACAAGGCTCGGGAGGAGAGGCCGGCTTTTGTTTGTAACCGCGAGACCATATCCCGGACCGATACATGACTGGATACTTAAGACATTACAGCTTGATTCAGAATCGGTGGAGGTGATAGCTACAGGTTCTTTTGAGGCGAAAGCCGATGTCCTTTTAGGGAAAAACATTTCATATTTTGTTGAGGACAGGCTGGAAACCTGTTTTGCTTTGAAAGAGAAAGGAATTACCCCTGTTCTTTTCAGACAGCCATGGAACAGAAAGGAACATCCCTTTGTGGAAGTCGGCAACTGGGAAGAACTTGAAGCAATGATTGATTTCCGGTGAAGGCGGTTGTGATGGGCAAGCATTCCATACAGAACATGATAGAATCATTTATTGAAACGCTTGCTTCCGAAAAAGGTTATTCGGGTAATACGTGCCGCGCTTACATGAATGACCTTACTGAGTTTGCTTCTTATGCAAGGCAGGGGCGGCTGCCCGATAATGAACCCGATAATGAAAAAGATGAAAAAAAAGAGCAGAATGATAAATCGTTCATGGTTGAAAATATAAATCACCTGATGATTAGGGGATACCTTGGCTTTCTGCATAAAAGGAACAAGAAGAAGACGATTGCGCGCAAACTTTCTGCGCTCCGTTCTTTTTTAAGGTATTTAGTCAGGCTCGGCGTTATAAATGACAACCCGGCAGATTTAATACTGACACCAAAACAGGATAAAAACATTCCTGCTTACCTTACTGTTGACGAGATGTTTCATCTCCTTGATTCGATAAAGGTGGACTCTCTTGCAGGCTCACGTAACAGGGCTATTTTTGAGACGATGTATTCATCAGGAATACGCGTATCCGAGCTTGCGGGACTCAACGTGGCGGATGTCGATTTTGGAGGGCGAGTTATAAGGGTTTTGGGAAAAGGCGGAAAAGAAAGGATTGTACCTGTCGGCGAAAAGGCAGTTTGTGCTGTCAGGGCTTACATGGATAAACTAAGAGGAGAGGGCGTTCCATTAAATGAAAACGGGCCGCTGTTCCTGAACAAGAGTAAGGGGCGCCTGACAACGAGATCGATTGCAAGGATCCTTGAAAGTTTTGTGAGGGAGTTTTGCATTTCCGTTCCTGTTTCGCCGCATGCGCTCAGGCACTCCTTTGCGACTCATATGCTGGATGCGGGCGCGGACTTAAGGGTTGTTCAGGAGCTTCTGGGACATAAAAGCCTCTCAACGACCCAGAAGTATACCCATGTAAGTATAGACAGGCTGATGGAAACATACGACAGGGCTCATCCCAGAAAATAATT